>JBBKWJ010000285.1:0-36107 GCA_037968895.1 Acidimicrobiales bacterium | reverse complement strand
CTAGAGGAGTACGAGATTCTGATCGTTCATCCCATCGCGGTCGGGACCTGGCTCGAACGACCAGAGAAACAGCGGCGCAAGTCGCCGAAGAAGGGGTCTGTCGCCGACATCTTTGATGAGCTGGTGAGCGTCCCCACTCTGCTCGACCACCCAAACCTGACGCTCGATGTTGTGCTGGTTGATGTCACGAAGGTGCAGATATTCGATCCAACGGCACGGCGCAAGCGCGGCGGCTACCGCACCGTCGACCGTCGACTCGACGACATCATCGAACAGATTCGCTTCTCCAACGTCGCCGACCTCGCCGGCCTCATCCCTGACGGGCTACCCGATCCATTCACCACGAACGACTTGGCAAAGGCCTCGGGATTCCGCCGCGACCAGGCCCAACGCATGGCCTATTGCTTCCGGCCACTCGGAGTGTTCGAAGAGGTTGGCCGAAGCAAGGCGGGCTATCAGTATCGATTGCACCGCCCATCCCCCTAGGGTGGCCGGTCAAGTATCAGCAGAGTTCAAGTCACAGCAGAGTTGGAGTTAGAAATGAACGAAGTACGTACCGCCAAAGACGGCGATTCCGTCGCCGTCCACTACACCGGAACCCTCGACGATGGAAGTCAGTTTGACTCCTCGGCTGGCCGTGAGCCGCTCGAGTTCACCGTTGGCTCAGGCCAGGTCATCTCCGGTTTCGACGAAGCAGTTCGTGGTCTCGCCGTTGGCGAGGCCAAGAAGGCGCGTATGGAAGCAGCCGATGCATACGGCGAACACCGGGCCGACATGATCGTCACCGTGCCCGCCGACCAGGCGCCAGGGGGTCTCACCGTTGGCGATCAGGTTGCCGCCGGTGGCCAGCCGGCAACCGTCGTTGCCATCGACGACGAGAGCGTCACAATCGACGCCAACCACCAGCTCGCGGGCCAGGCGCTCACGTTCGAGGTTGAACTCGTCTCGTTCGGCTAACTCACTGCGAAGTGTTTGCTCAGGCTTGCTGCGGCGGCAGCAACGCCAGAACCACCCATCGGTGCGTTCATCGAGAGCAGCACTGCCTCAATAACGCCGAGGGTGCCGAGAATCATCGGCGGGTTGAGGTGGCCCATGTGGCCAATGCGGAATCCGACGCCATCTAGCTCGGGGCCGATGCCAAGTCCGAGTGTGACGCCAGCGTTGTCCTCAGCGATTTTGCGCATGAGGTTCACGTCGATCGAACCAGTGAGAATGCTGGTTACGGCGTCACTTCGCTGCCCGGCTTCGATGATGTTGAACTCCATACCGCCCGGCGTTGCCCATGTGGTGATCGCGTCACGAACGGCCTCGGCCAAGATTTGGTGGCGGATCCAGACGTTCTCAAGTCCCTCTTCGAGAATCATGTCGAGGGCTTCCCGCATGGCGTAGAGCAGCGGAATCGGCGGTGTGCCGGCGTAGATGAAGTAGTGCGCCGAACGGTCGAGTCTGGCGGTCCAATCCCAATACGAGTTTCGCAGACCAGCGCTTTGGTGTGCGGCCAGCGCCTTGTCGTTCGCCCAGACGAACGCAATACCGGGAGGGCACATCAGCCCTTTTTGCGAAGCCCCGACAGTGATATCGACTTTCCATTCGTCCATCTCGTATGGCTCGCACCCAAGTGAGGCGATGCAGTCGACCATAAAGAGCGCGGGGTGGCCCGTGCTATCGATGGCGCGGCGAATCGCAGGAATGTCGTTTCGTACCGATGAAGCGGTATCGGTTTGCACCACGAGGACGGCGTTGATCGTGTGGCCGGTGTCAGCGCGGAGCCGGTCGGCTACTGCGTCTGGGTCGACAGCCGATCGCTTGCTCGGCGCCAGAAGCACCTCGACCTCGACACCGTGGGACGCAGCAGCTTCACCCCAGCCGATAGCGAACCGGCCAGATTCCAGAACAAGGACCTTGTCGCCCCGCGACATGGAGTTGGTGATCACCATCTCCCATGCGGCATGCCCATTGCCAATGGCGATGAAAGGCTCAGCCGTGGTTCGGGCCACTTTCTTGAGATCGTCGAGAATCGAAAGCGAAACATCGACGAGGGGACCCTCGTAGATATTTGGCATTGGGCGCAGCATCGCAGCAAGCACCTGCTCTGGGATGATGGAAGGACCGGGGATCGCGACCATCGGTCGACCATTCGACAACATTAAAAACACACCTTCTTGGGAAGCGGCGGGCCGCTATTCATCTGCGGGTCATTCGTCTGCGTAATACGCGTCGGATTCAAGCGGGGCTTTGAGCCACGAAAGCATATGCCTAACTTGTTCGTATGCGGCCAGCTTTGCCTCATCGGTCGCCGCCTCTTCCGCTTCCAGAATCGGCGCCATCAATCGGTCGACCATCTCGGGCCCAACCTCCAGCAAACCGGCACTTCCACCGGTCGCCCAGCGGGCCAACACGTACCGAACGACCGATCCGACTGGTACGTCGATTCCGTTTGACATGCCCTTAATCGTGACAAGCGGATCGAGCCGGCTGTAGTCGGCGATTTCCTGCTTGAAGTTGGCGTCAGGGTCGTCGTCTAGCCACGGCCCACGCCACTTGCTCAGCCGAATGACCGGCTCGTCAGTTGAATCATCGACAATCGAGTCGTCTCGCGGTTTCTCTTCGGCCATAGCGACCCAAGCTACACACGCTCTGCCTATGCACGCTCAGCAAGGGCAGCGCGGAACGTCGCGGCTCGCCTGAGTTTGAGGTCTTCGTAACCCCGCACATCGAGCGCCAGGTTTGCGACCTCAGCTGCGTCGGCTGGAGTCCGCTGCCCCGCTGCGACCTGGACTGCCATCGATTCGAGCGCAGTCTGGTATTCGCCGATCATTGCTCGTTCGACTTTTCGCACCTCGGCCCGACCAAACGGATCGAATGCCGTCCCCCGCAGCCGCTTCGCCTTCACCAGGGCTTTCATTGCCACTGCGGTTTGCTTGGCCGGGAGATTCAGCTTTTTCTGCATGCCACCAGCCTTGAGCGCAGGTGGGTGCAAGCGCCAATGCACCTTGGCATTCTTGCCACCGACCTCGGCGGCTGCTGTCTTGCCTTCCGGCCCGAGGAGCAGTCGGGCGACCTCGTACTCGTCCTTATAGGCCATGAGCTTGTGGAGGCCGCGGGCCGCGGCCTCAGTGAATACTTCGCCGCCGCCGAGCGGCTGCTCGCTTGCCGCAACCTTTCCAACGAAACCCAGATAAGTCTTGGCGTACGCCTCGTTTTGGTAGGCAACGAGGTCGGAGGCGAGCATGCGTACCAAGTCGGTAAGCGAAGCTGAAAGACCGATCTCGGTCACCTTCGAGTCAAGACGAGACGACAGCGGTTCGACGATCACCTCAGGCTGACCAACATGTACACCGCTCGTGAACGCCTCGGGGTCGATGGCCCACTTGCGGCCAGCCCTGAAGGCAGCGACGTTCATGTCGACAGCAATGCCGTTGAGCTCAATCGCTCGCTCAATCGCTTCGGGAGCAATTGGAATTGCCGCCACCTGGACGGCAATGCCGAGCAGGAAGATATTGACACTCGAAGTGACCCCAAAAAGGTCTTCGGCGATCGCCGCGGCGTCAACAAATACATTCTTGGTGGCAGAGCCCCTGGCCTCGATGCGGCTCACGAGGTCTTCGATCGTTGGATACCCCAGCTCAGGGTGCCCGATCATGGCACCGGTTGGCGTCGGGCTTGTGCTGCCAATGACTGTGGTGTGCCTGCCGACGGCATCGAGCGTTTTATCGTCGGCGCCGACGAGAAGATCGAAGGCGACAACGACATCGGCTCCGCCTTCGCCGAGGAGGTTGGAAACGGCAGGCTCGTCGATGCTCAGTCGCAAGTCACTTACGACGGGCCCTGCCTTCTGCGAGAGGCCGGTTTGGTCGAGGCCTCGGACATGTTTGCCGTCGAACATCGCCGCGGTCCCAATGATCTGGGCCACAGTCACCACGCCGGTTCCACCAATGCCAGCCAAGCGAATACCAACAGTCTTGCCTGCCATCTCGACGGTTGCCGGTGCAACAAGGTCCCCAGCGTCAATATTCAGCAGGTCGAAGGCCGACTTTCCGTCGCCCATCTCAACTGTCATGAAGCTTGGGCAGTCACCGTCAAGGCAAGAGAAGTCGAGGTTGCACGAGGTCTGATCGATCGTCGTCTTCAACCCGAGTGGTGTTTCAAGGGGCTGCACTGAGAGGCAGTTACTGACCTCGCCGCAGTCACCGCATCCCTCACAGATCCTGTGGTTAATCACGGTGCGGAACTTGGGGGTTTCCATCTGGCCCCGCTTGCGCAGGCGACGGTTCTCCGCAGCGCACGCCTGATCGTTGATCAGCACGGTGACTCCCTCAACGGCTGCGAGCCGTTCCTGTGCCTCGACGATGCGGCCACGGTCCCACACCTCGATACCTGATGGCAGCTTGACTGACTTGTAGTCGTCGAGATCCTCGGTTGTGATGAGAACTTGCTTCACCCCGTGAGCCAGCAGGATGGCGCAGATCTCGGGAACTCCGACGGCGCCCGCCGCGTCTTGGCCGCCCGTCATGGCGACCGTGCCATTAAAGAGCAGTTTGTAAGTGACGTTGACGCCTGCCGCAATCGACGCCTGCACTGCAAGCTGGCCCGAGTGGAAGAACGTGCCGTCACCTAGGTTCTGGATGAAGTGGTTGCGTTCGATGAACGGCGACATGCCGATCCACTGGGTGCCTTCGGCGCCCATGGCCGTGATGCCAGAGATGTCGCCTACCTTCTCCTCTGGCATAAACATCACCATGCCGTGGCAGCCGATACCGGCGCCGACGAGCGAGCCTTCTGGCACCTTGGTTCCATGATTGTGGGGACAGCCGGAGCAGAAGTAGGGCTGACGCGAGGTGCTCAGCGGGATGAGGATGCGCTCACGTTCGACCGGAGGAGGCGGGGCTAGGCGGTCGGCGAGGCGAGGGGAGAGACGTTCACGAAGCCCTTCGATCATCGAGTCGGAGTCGAGGATGCTGTAGCTCCTCATGAGCTCGCGACCGTCTTCGTGGGTCTTGCCGACGACACGCGGTTGGTCTGGTCCGCCATAGAGCGCGTCCTTGACTAGCCACTCAAGGGTCGGGTTCTTCTCTTCGACAACGACGATCTCGTCGAGACCCTTTGCGAACTCGCGAACCTTGCTCGGATCGAAGGGAACCGGCATCTGCATCTGCATGAGTCGAATGCCAGCATCGTGGATCGCATCTGGCGTCTCAAGCCCCAATCGACGCAGCGCTTCGAGCAACTCGTGATAGGTGTAGCCGCTCGCCATCAAACCAATCCACGCATCGGGTGGATTAATGGTGACGCGGTTGAGATCATTCGCGCTGGCATAGCGCTGCAACAGCTCAGCGCGGACCACTCGGAACTCACGCTCAAGGTCGAGTGTGTATGGCGTGATGAGTTGACCATTCGGGCGGTGCTCATATGGCTGGCCGTCGATCGTGAGATCGGGAATGATCGGGGCAATTCGTGACGGTGCAAGATCGACGGTTCCTGATCCGTCAGCGACGGCAGCAACAATTTTCATTGCCGCCCAAAGGCCCGTGGCCCGGCTCATCGCGACCGCATGGCGACCAAGGTCGAGCGCTTCTTGCACGTCGCCCGGGTAGAGAATCGGCATATGCAGATCGACAAGGGTCGCGTCAGAACTCGAAGGCAGGGTGGAGCTCTTCGCCGCCGGGTCATCGCCAACCAGAGCGATGGCCCCGCCGTGGCGAGAGGTGCCTGCGAACACTGCGTGCCGCAACGTATCGCCTGCACGGTCGAGGCCGGGGGCCTTCCCGTACCAGATTCCAAGAACGCCGTCGTACTTCGCGTCTGGCTGTGTCGACACGAGCTGGCTTCCCATTACTGCCGAGGCACCAAGCTCTTCGTTGACCCCCGGCTGCACGACGATCGGCAGCTCGGGCACCTGCTTTGCGGCCCGTGCCATCTCTTGATCGAACCCGCCAAGGGGCGAGCCTTGGTAGCCAGACAGAAACGCTGCAGTGTTCAGGCCATTGGCCCGATCAGCCCGCAGCTGCTCGATAGGAAGGCGAACGAGGGCCTGAATACCGGTGAGGAAGACTTCTCCGGAGTCGTTGGCGTAGCGATCGCCGAGGCGATAGTCATCAAATGTGGTCATCTCGGGTCCCTTGCGAGTGGCGCGCTGAGGCGTTAGCAGTGGGTCTACGTTCTCATCAATTCGTCGCGAAGGCAAGGAACCCGAACTATTGAGTGCAATACTGACCCTATGCCGAATTTAGATGCACATGACAGAGACATACTCCGCCTTCTTCAGTCAGATGCACGGCAAACCAATAGAGCGCTCGCGGCCGCCGTCGGTCTGGCGCCGTCGACAACGCTCGATCGGGTTCGAGAGCTTGAGCGAACAGGTGCGATCGCTGGCTACCACGCACGCGTCGATCTTCGTGCCCTAAACCGTCCGCTTCAGGCAATGGTTGCGGTTCGCATTCGGCCAAAGACGCAAACCATCGTTGATGAGTTTGTCGCCGCCGTCTGGGCACTTCCGGCAACCCTCTCGGTGTCGCTAATGTCTGGCCAGGACGACATCCTCGTCCATCTCAGTGTCGCCGATACCGACAGTCTTCGACGGCTCGTTCTCGACGAGATCGCTTCACTGCCTGGAGTTGTCGACGAGACAACGAGCCTGGTATTCGAGCACCGACAGAAAACCGTCGTCGAGCCAGCAACGCCGTCGGCGTAGGCCCGCTCTGGTCGGCGGCAGCACGACTGTTCCGAAAACGGCAAGAGGCGCAACCATTTGGCTGCGCCTCTTGCCGTCTTGGGGAGAGAGTTTATTCGGCTGACTCGGATGCAGCCTCTGCGGCCTGGGCGGCTTCAATCGAGGCTCGAACCTCGTCCATATCGAGTTCGCCGACCTTTCCGACGAGCTCTGCGAACGCAGCCTCAGGAAGCGCTCCCGGTTGGGAGAACACGAGGATGCCGTCGCGGAACGCCATCAGGGTCGGAATCGATTGGATACCGAGGGCGCCGGCAAGCTCTTGCTCAGCCTCGGTGTCGATCTTGGCGAAGACGGCATCGGTATTGTCATCAGACACCTTCTCGAATACGGGAGCAAACGAGCGGCAAGGGCCGCACCACGACGCCCAGAAATCGACGAAGACAGTGCCTTCGGCGGTAACGGTCTCTTCGAAGTCATTCTTGGTCAGGTTGATAGTTGCCATCTGGCTCTCACAGTCTTTCGTGGGGATCTCAAGGTTCAACCAATGTACCCCCCAGGGTATTCCCCGCCGGTCGGAAGAGGCCGGGATCTCTCAGAAGAAGCCCACCAAGGAATTCTCAGACTTCTTTTCTGACCTGGGAAAATGCACCCAAGAATGTCACACCCCCTGAGTAATGTTTACTCATGAACTACTCACCGGTGCAGCTCGCTGCACGCAAAGAACAGAGCGAACCGGATGCTGTCACAGTGTTAGACGATCTTGCCGCAGTACTGTCTCGCGTTGGCGATTTGCCCGTGAGCACGAACGGTGCGAAACAAGCCCAACGCGAACTCTTCGAACTGTGGGAAGCCACCGACCGGCTACGCGTAGAGGCGTTGCGTCGCTTGACAGCGGTCACTGATGCGGGTTTGTCAGCGGTCCTGTATGCCTCCGACACCCGCTATGTAGCGCATCAGCAAGGCATCACAAACAAAGACGCCAACACACAACTTCGCTTAGCGTCATTTCTCGCGTCGAACACTGCGTCGGCGAAGGCAGTTCTGAACGCTGATATCAGTCTCGGTCACGCGAATGCCCTCGCCTCCGCGTGGCGTTCACATCGCGAAGAGTTCGCCGACGTTGAACAACAATTCTTAGATGCCATCCCTGGCCGTGATGTTGATTCGTTCAACCGACTAGTGAAGCAATGGGAATGGCGCATCACGAGAAACGGTTCCGGCGATGTGGAGAAAGAATTCGACCGGCGTTCGATCGCTGCCCAATCAACTCTTCATGGTTCCGTGACCGGGTCGTTCTCTTTTCCTGGTGACATGGGCGAAGTATTCCTCAACGCGATCTTCTCCACACCAGACTCGACCAGCGGGGTCATAGAACCCCGCACACTGAGGCAACGCCAGGCCGACACACTGATCGAGAACCTCACCGGTGAAATCATCGCCCAAGAAACAGATGACGAAGTAGCAAAGGATGCCGGTTCAGCGGGGAGTGATCGCAGAACCAAGATTGATGCGGTTATCGATATCGCCACCTTGGGCGGGATCATTGACGGTGTCGGCAAGCAATGGTCACTCGAAGAGCTCCGCAGCGAACTGCACCGCTCCGGCGATCTGCCACCAGCTGTGATTGAGATGCTGGTCTGTGATGCCTCGTTCCGGCGCATCATATTTGATGGACCGGATGTCGTGCTCAGCTACAACAGGGCGACTCCACTGATTCCACCGGGGTTACGCAGAGCAATCCAGATCCGTGACCGGGGATGTGTGGTCGATGGATGTGATCGTTCGCATCAGTGGTGCGACGTGCATCACTTAGTCGAGAGATCGAATGGTGGAACTACTACCGAATCGAATCTCGGGCTTGTGTGTAGAAGACATCACACGATGCTTCACCTCGGCCAGATCGTATTGAGCCGGGATCAACAAACAGGTTCGTTCTCCACCAGCCTCCCCTGACCGGGTAGAGGCACGATCCTCGAGTGGTTCTTCCGGCCCTCGTGGCGAGCGTTTTTGCGCCAGCAAAAAGGCGGGAAGCGAGGAGGCGCTAGCCGACGAACGACGCGCACCTCACGGTGCGGGTAGAAGCGCGCTCCCAGCGCTAGATGACGAGAAGTTCGTCGTCGTCTTCTTCACGGCGACGAGTTGAGACCATCAGGAACCAGCCGATCGCCATCAGCGCAATACCGAGACCAATAATTAGTCGAGTCGTCGAACCAGTGAACGCCAGGGTCGTCGTACGCCCGTTTGATGACACACCAGTAGTGGTGCCACCGCCGGAGGTACCGGAGCCGGATACACCCGAACCCGTTCCCTTGCCAGTCAGACCGACCGAGACGTTTGCCAGATCGCACACATAACGAGACGCACATTGAGGCGAGCCGTCGATGATTGTCAGAACTGCAGTTTTGTTCGTTGCTTTGTCAAAGTCACTGTCGACCGAATCATCGGAGCCGCGATTTACCTTCGGGGTGACCGAACGGCCATCGGAGGGAACAACCTCGACCCGGTAGGTGCCATCTGGCAGCGGCCCGAAGTAATACCGCCCGTTTTCGTCTGTGAGCGCCGTTCTCGACGGCGGCACGATTGGCTTGCCGTCAGCGCCAACTGGCCATGCTGCATCCCACTCGCCGCCATGGACGGGCAGCAGGATTACAGCCACGCCAGAAAGAAGCGGCTCGTTTGGATCTTGGATGCCATCGAGATCGAGGTCTTCCCACACGACTCCGCTGATCGACGACCCTTCGATCTCAGTGGTGGTCGGACCCTCTTCTCCCGCTCCTGGCACAGTTCCGACGGTTGTCGCCGCACTCGCCGACACGCCGTTGAACAGTCCAGACCCGAGAACCTGAGCGATGTTTTGAAGGATCCGCGTCTTGGCATAGACGGTGAATTCGACCGTGACCCATCCGGTTTCTCCTCGGGCCAACTCGTCAGTTCCCGAGAGAAGCTCGACGCTGGTTCCGTACACAAACGATGGGTTCGCAGTGAGATTGTCGCTCGTCGCAACAACCTCGGCGCCGAGCAGTTCGCCAAGCTGGGAACCATCGTCGACAACCTGCACATTCGCGAGCGGCTGATTGGAGTCGTTTCGCAACGAGATCGTGTAGCGAATCGTGATCGAACCGTTGTTATTCACGGTGTACCCATCGACGGCCTTCGCTCCCGCAATCGCCACCTCGAACGGGGGAACGACATCAGTAGGTACGGCTTCGTCACCCGTCCCGTCACCGTCAGGGTCGGGGTCGAGTCCGTCGGTTGATTCGTCGGTCGAACTCGTTCCGCTCGTTACACCAGTCGACGTAGCGATGGCTTGGTTTTGGGTCGTGCTTACCAATGGAGTCCATGTGAGAGTCATCCTCACCGCACCCCGGTCGCCGACCGCGAGCGTGTCAGTTCCAGCAAGCATGTTGACGTCAGAGAGACCGTCGAACGCACCGTTCACGACGAAGTCGCTTGAGCTGATCGACTCCACCGTCACGTCGGCGCCAAAGGCAGTTAGATCGTCGCTGATCTGGACGGAGTTGACCGCCTCGTTTCCAAGGTTCTCCAGCGTGAATCGGAAGGTAGTCGTGAAGGAACCATCACCGTTATCAGCAATCGCTCCCTCGATTGCCTTCGCCACCGCGGCTTCAGTTCGAAGCGGTATCGAGCCTGTCAGAACGGTCGATGTCGAAGGCGCGCCACCGCCACTGGCCGCGCCAGTTGCTGTGCTGTTCGCAGTGTTACTGATCGGATCAACTGAGACCGGCACGAAGCGAACTGCGTAGCGGATCTGGCCAGACTGCCCGACTGCGAGGGATGTTGTTCCGGCCAGAAGATTCTGATTGCCGGCCCCATCGAACGAGCCGTTGACGGCGAAGGTCGTCGACCTGAGTCCGCTGATAGCGAATCCGACGGGATAGTTGGAAACGACATCATCGGTCACCTGAACCGCATCGAGACGCTCGTTGCCGGTGTTTCTGACAGTGATGACGTAATTGGTCGTAAATGATCCATCGCCATTGTCGACAAGCGACCCAACCGCTTTGGTCGTCGTCGTTGTCGCGACGAGGGTAAACGGACCGGTCGGTGTGGGGCCAGCAACATTCGTTGGATCAGTAGGGTCGGTACCAACTGTCGAGACGAATGTTGTCGGTGTGCCGGAGAGCTCACCGGTACCGGCACCGTTAGCGATGTTGTCGATTGACGCATTCGAGACTGGGACGAAGCTGACCGCAAAGGAGAGGCTGCCAGTGGCGCCGACTGCGAACGTGTCGGTTCCATCAAGGAGGTTGGCATCGGTACCGCCGTTGAATCCGGCATTGACCGCAAAGTCGCTTGAGGCGAGGCCGGACACGACGTACCCAATCGGGTAGTTCGTTGCCAGGTCATCGGAAATCTGCAGGCTCTCGAGTCCCTCAGTGCCGGTATTGGCAAGAGCGATGGTGTAGGTAACAGTGAGAGTGCCGTCACCATTGTCAACAATCGAGTCAACGGACTTCGCCGCCGCGCCGGAAGCAGCAACCGTGAGTGGCGGCGACATGGTGTCGCTGCTCTCCACAGGGGATCCGTTGCTATCCGGATCAGGGTTGAAGCCATCGACCGAAGTATCGGCCGTGGTTGTTCCTGAAATTGTGCCGGTTCCTCTGGCGACGACTGTGTTCGCAATCGGGTCGACTGAGGTTGGGGTGAAACGAACCGAGACGATGATCGATCCGGTCTGTCCAACAGCCAGCGCGTCACTCCCATCGAGGAGGTCAGTGTCGCTATTTCCGTTGAAGCCGGAGTTCACTGAGAAGATGTCCGAAGACAGCTCGTCGATGGTGAAGCCAGCTGGGAAGTTCGTCGTGAAATCCTCAATTACCTGCACGCCGTCAAGGTTCTCGTTGGCGTAGCCCGTGACGGTCAGGGCATACCGAACGCTGAAGGTGCCGTCACCGTGATCGGTTGTCGACGAGTACGCCTTCGCCACCCCGATGGTCGGCGAGAGTGCGGGCACAACGCTGGTTGGGTCTCCCTCGCCAACACCTCCAGGGTTGCCGTCACCGTCTGGGTCAGGATCAAGACCGTCGTCAGACATGTCAGTCAATGTGTCACCCGTCGTTGCGCCAGTTCCCGAGACGATTGCCTGGTTGAGCACCAGAGCAGAGTCAGGGGTGAAGGTCACGAGTAGCCCAACTGTGTGGGTCGAACCGGGGGCGACATCGTCGGTGCCGGTCAGCATGTCCTGGTCGCTGTCACCGTTGAACCCGGTGTTCACGCCCAGCGTTGGCGAGGTGAGCGAACCAATGGAGTAGCCGCCCGTGAACTGATCGACCAGCGCGTCGCTGAGCTGGACTCCGTTGATCAATTCAGAACCGAGGTTCTCAATAGTGAAGGTGAACGATGCCGCGAAGGTTCCGTCACCGTTGTCGACGAGCGAATCAAGATTCTTTGCTACGCCGAGTGCCGAACGTGGCTCGACTGGCCCCGTCGGTGTTGGGCCAACCGGATTTGTGGCGTCGAGCGGGTCGGTACCTACCGTGGTCGGCACCGAGATGGTCGCGTTCGATGCGAAGCCGGTCGCGTTTAGCACTGCCTGGTTGTCGATTGAGTCGGTCGATGTAGGCACGAACGTAACATCGAAGCCGACGACACCTTGCTGCCCAATGGCCAGCGTGTCGGCGCCAGTAAGAAGGCTCTGAGTACCGCCGCCGTCGAAGGCCGCGTTGACGTTCAGGGTCGGCGACGACAAGTTTGTAACCACATACCCCGCCGGATAGTTCGTGGCCAGATCGTCTGTGATTTGAACCAACTCGAGCGCCTCGTCACCCTCGTTCGCGATAGTGATGATGTAGGACGAAGTAAACGTACCGTCGAGGTTGTCCACGAGGCCGTTCAGTGACTTGGCCGCTGCGCCGGATGGGTTCGTGACAATCGGGCCGGTCATCGTTGGGCCAACAGGATTCGTCGGGTCTGTCGGATCGGTTCCGACCGACGTCGGTGTTGATGCCGGGGTCGCCGAGGCGCGTCCGGTACCGGACGCAGTGGCCTGGTTCGGAATCGGATCGGTCGAGATAGGAACGAAAGTGACATCGAAACTGACATTGGCCGTAGCACCGACGCTGAGTGAGTCTGTTCCGGACAGCAGAGTTTGGTCGCCGTTGCCGTCGAAGCCAGTGTTAGCCGTGAGCGATGAGGCCAAATTCGTTACTACGTAGCCGGCCGGGAAGTTACTGACGAGATCGTCGGTTATCTGGAATGAATCAAGCACCTCGTTGCCCGTATTGGCCATTGCGATGTCGTACGAAACCGTGAACGTGCCGTCGCCATTGTTGGCCGGTGCCGAGACCGACTTCGCCGCACCAATCGATGGCGTCACAGGGATGGCCGGCGTCGGTGTTGGCCCAACTGGATTCGTCGGGTCAAGCGGATCGGCACCGAGCGTCGTTGGCACTGAGATGTCTGAACCGGTCACAACACCGGTGCCATCGAGCACAGCCTGGTTGTTAATTGCTGACGCTGATGCAGGAACGAACGAAACATCAAAGGTGACTGCGGCCGATGCACCGACGGCAAGCGAGTCGCTGCCGTCAAGCAAGTTGCGGTCGCTGTCACCATCGAAGCCAGAGTTGATGGTCAGCGTTGCCGAACTGAGATTCGAGACCACAAACCCAGCGGGATAGTTGGTCGCCAGGTCGTCAGTGATCTGTACTCCACTAAGGGTCTCGTTGCCGTTGTTCGCAACTCGAACCGTGTAGCCAGTAGTAAAGGTTCCGTCCCCGTTGTCGACCAAGCTGTCGACGGCCTTTGCGGCTGCCCCAGACGGTGCCACCGGTGGCGCTGTCGTGAACGTTGGGCCAGTCGGGTTCGAAGGATCGGTTGGGTCAACACCAACTGTCGAGACGGCCGACGTCGACGAACCAGTCACGGTTCCCACTGCGTTCACCGTTGCTTGGTTCGGAACTGGAGCCAGCGATACTGGCACAAAGACGACGTCAAAGGTGACGGCGGCCTGTGCGCCGATCGCGAGCGTGTCGGCCCCGCTGAGCAAGTCTTGATCGGCATCGCCATCAAAGCCGGCGTTCACCGTCAACGTCGGCGACGCGAGGTTCGCAACTGAATACCCAGATGCGAAGTTAGAGGCCAGGTCATCGGCGATCTGAACCGACTGCAGGAGTTCGTTACCGTCGTTACTGATCGTGACCGTGTAGGAAGCAGTGAATGTGCCGTCACCGTTGTCGACGACAGGAGCCACCGATTTCGCGGCAGCTGACGCCGGTGCGACAGGAATTGGTCCAGATGGCGTCGGTCCGATCGGGTTCGACGAGTCGGTCGGGTCGCTACCGACGGTTGTGGCTGCGCTGACTGACGAGCCCGACGCTGCGCCGGTACCAGTGAACGTCGCTTCGTTGTCGATCGAGGCGGTCGAGGTCGGCAGGAACGTCACGCCAAAGCTCACTGAAGCCTGGGCTCCTACATTTAGCGCGTCGACGCCAGCGAGCAGATCACTCACAGTGTCACCATCAAAGAGCGGATTGACTGTCAGCGTCGCCGACGAAATACTTGAGACGACGTACCCAGCCGGATAGTTCGTTGCGAGATTGTCGCTGATCTGCACACCAAGAAGCGCCTCATTGCCGCCGTTGGCGATGAAGACTGTGTACGTCGTGGTGAAAGTTCCGTCACCGTTGTCAGCAATCGGTGCGACTGACTTTGAGGCACTGGCGGATGGCACCACGCCGATGCCGCCCGTCGGGGTCGGGCCCGATGGATTCGTTGGATTGGTTGGGTCAGTGCCGACGGTCGAGAGGGCAGTTGCCGTCGTGCCTGACGCGGCGCCTACACCTGAGACTTCAGCCTGATTATCAACTGAGTTCAGGCTGGCCGGAACAAAGGTGACATCGAAGACAAGGATGCCGTCGCCTCCGACGGCGAGCGAGTCGCCCCCAGAGAGCAAGAGTTGGTCTCCCCCACCGTCGAAGCCAGGGTTAACTGTAAGCGTCGCCGAGAAGAGGCTTGAGACGGTGTAGCCGGCGGGATAGTTACTCGCTAGATCGTCCGCTATTTGCACCGAGTTCAACGATTCGTTTCCGTCGTTCTCGACTGCGATCCGGTATGAGGTGGTGAACGTGCCGTCACCATTGTCGCCAAACCCGGTGACCGCCTTCGCGGCCTTTGCCGACGGCACAACTGGGATTGTCGGGGTCGGCGTCGGACCAGTTGGGTTGTCTGAATTGGTCGGGTTTGTGCCAACAGTCGTCGGGGTCGTCGCAGTTGTTGTCGTGACATCACCGAGGCCAGAGGCGACGGCCTGGTTGTCGATTGGACTGGTGGCCGTCGGCGTGAAGGTCACGTCGAACGTGACGGAGCCGCCGGCACCGACCGCAAGTGAGTCGGTTCCGTCGAGGAGGTTCTGGTCGGCGTTGCCGTCGAACGATGCGTTCACCGAAAGGTCAGCCGAGGCGAGGTTGCCAACGACATAACCGGCCGGATAATTCGTCGCCAGATCGTCAGTGATCTGGAGCGAGGAGAGTGATTCATTTCCGTTGTTCTCGATCGCGACGATGTACGACGTGGTGAATGTGCCGTTTCCGTTGTCAATAAAGGAGTCGACAGCCTTCGCTGCAGCAATGGAAGGTGCAACCGGTACGACTCCCGTTGGGATACTCGATGCGGAACTGGCTGAAGCACCGGAAGAAGTTCCGGTCGCACTTGTGGTTGCTTCGTTATCGATTGATGCGGTCGATGTCGGCGTGAAGGTCACGTCGAAGCTAACCGATCCGCTAGCGCCGAACGCAAGAGGGTCAGTTCCGATAAGCAAAGTATCAACGCTGACGCCGTCAAAGAGGGGGTCGACTGTCAGTGTTGCTGACCCGAGGTTTGAGACGACGAAGCCAGCCGGGAAGTTGGCGGTGAGATCGTCGGCAATCTGCACCGAGGACAGCGCCTCGTTACCCGTGTTCGAGATTGAGATGGTGTAGCCAGCGGTGAAGGTCCCGTTGCCATTGTCGGCCAAACCGTCCAGAACCTTGTCTGTCGTCGTGCCGGGCACCAGTGGGATGGTGGGCGTTGGTGTGGGGCCAGCCGGGTTGGTCGGCTCGCTTGGATCGGTGCCAACAGTTGTCGGAGCGCTAGTTGATGCACCTGACGCCCGACCGACGCCGGATGCGAACGCCTGGTTGTCGATTGCCGACGTGCTCACAGGAACAAACGTCACGTCGAGTGTCACTGTGGCGGTAGCGCCGACGAGAAGCGAGTCGGCTCCAGTAAGCAAGTTTTGATCGGCGTTGCCGTCGAAGCCAGAATTGATGCTGAGTGTCGGCGACGCAAGGTTCGAGATTACGAAGCCAGCGGGATAACCCGTGACCAGATCATCGGTGATCTGAACGGAGTCGATCGCCTCGTTGCCATCGTTGACCATTGTGATCGAGTACGAGGTCGTGAACGTGCCGTCACCATTGTCAATGAACGCAGTCACCGCTTTGGCCGCACCAGTCGAGGGCACAACCGAGAGGGGTCCAGTTCCGACTGAAGAAGTCGCCGTGGTGGGCGCGCCCGAGGTTGCGCCTGTCGCTGAGGCATCAGCCGTATTGGCCATTGAAGCAGCTGAGGTCGGCGTGAAGGTCACATCAAAGCTGACCGAACCGTTTGCGCCAACGCCGAGAGTGTCGGTGCCGAGCAGCAGATTCTGGTCAGCACCGCCATTGAACGCACCATTCACGGCGAGTGTCGCCGAGGTGACGTTGGCAACTGTGTAGCCAGCCGGATAGTTCGACGCCAGGTTATCTGTGACCTGTACCGAGTTCAGTTGTTCGTTGCCGCCGTTACTCACGATGACGGAGTAGGACGTCGTGAACGTACCGTTGCCGTTGTCGGTGAGCGAGCTGACCGTCTTCGTGACGCCAACTGCCGCAACCACGTTAATCGGTCCAGTTGGAGTCGGGCCAGGCAGATTTGCGGGGTCAGCCGGATCGGTACCGATGGTCGATAGCGCGGTTGCAGTAACGCCAGAAGCGTCACCAACGGCCGACGACACGGCCTGATTGTCGATTGATGCGCTCGATGCCGGAACGAATGTGACATCAAAGGTGACAGAGCCCTGCGTACCTATGGTGAGCGAGTCGGTGCCTGCGAGGAGGTTCTGGTTGGTGTTGCCGTCGAACGAAAGATCGACCGTCAGTGTCGGCGACGAGAGATTCGCTATCGTGTAGCCAGCCGGGTAGTTCGAGGCGAGATCGTCAGTAATTTGCACCGAGTTCAATAGTTCGTTGCCATCGTTGACGATCGTCACGGTGTATGACGTCGTGAAGGTGCCATCAGCGTTGTCGACAAGCGAATCGACAGACTTCGCAGACGGGATCTGAGGATTTAGATTCGGAATAACCGGTGTTGGCTCATTTTCCGTCGGCTCATCCGGATTGCCGTTTCCATTGCTGTCGGGATCCAGCCCGGCATCACTGAGGTCGGTCGTCGGATTCCCCGAGACCGCACCAGTACCACTCGCGATCGCTTGGTTGATGATCGAGGCCGCCGTCGGCACCATGGTCACCGTGAGGTCAACGGTCGTCGTTGCGCCAACCGCAAGACTGTCGGTGCCGGCCAGCAGCAGTTGGTCACCGTCACCGTCGAATGACGCGTTAACGGTCAGGGTCGGCGAGGTGATGGCGTCAACAACATAACCAGCAGGGAATCGAGTGACGAGATCATCCGAAAGCTGGACTGAGTTCAGGGTCTCGGTGCCAAAGTTCTCTACCGTGAAGCGGATTAGCGCAGTGAAGCTACCATCGCCGTTGTCGGTGACGGTCGGAACAAACTTGGCCGCACCGATGACTGGTGTCACGACAATTGGGCCAGTCGGCGTTGGACCGACCGGGTTACCAGGATCTGTTGGGTCAGTGCCGACGGTCGACGTTGCTGATGTGTTCGCACCCGACGCGTTTCCGACGCCAGAGACCACGGCTTCATTGTCAATCGATGATGTCGAGACCGGGGTGAAGGTCACATCGAACGAAACAGAAGCCTGAGCGCCGAGCGCCAACGAATCGGTGCCGGCGAGGAGATTCTGATTGGTGTTCCCATCGAACGCAGGATTCACCACAAGCGTCCCCGACACGATGTTGGCAACGGAGTATCCGGACGGGAAGTTGGAGGCCAGATCATCGGTGATCTGGACGGCGTTGAGGATCTCATTGCCATTGTTGGCTACTGCGACCGTGTACGAGGCGGTGAAGGTGCCATCTCCATTGTCGACCAAGGCATCGAGGGCCTTGGCGGCCAATGCCGAAGGCACAACCGAGATCGTTCCGGTGCCGACGGTTGATGCATCTGTGGCTGGAGTGCCCGAAACCGAACCGGCACCGGACGCCACTACCTCGTTCGAGATTGAAGACCCGTTTGCCGGAGTAAACAGGACTGCAAACGTGATCGTGCCAGAGTCACCGACTGCGAGGGAATCGCTACCAGCGAGTAAATCGAGATCAGTTCCACCGTTGAAGGTCGGATTCACGGTCAGCGTCGCAGAAGCAAGCCCGGAGACAGTGAAGCCAGCCGGGAAGTTTGCCGCGAGGTCATCAGTGGCCTGAAGGTTGTCGAGCACCTCGGAGCCATCGTTGGTCACAATGATCGAGTATTGGGCGGTGAATGTGCCGTCTCCGTTGTCGACCAACGGATCAACCGACTTCGCTGCATCGATTGAGGGGATGATGCTCAACGGGCCGGTTGGTGTCGGGCCGGCAGGATTCAGCGGATCGGTTGGATCGGTGCCTACGGTTGTCGGTGCTGATGCCGTCGTGCCTGAGGCAGCGCCAACACCTGAGACGTTGGCCTGGTTGTTGATCGAACTCGTGCTTGTTGGCGTAAAGGTGACATCGAACGAAACAGTTGCCTGGCCGCCGACGGTGAGCGAATCAACCGCCGTAAGCACGGCCTGGTTCGTGTCGCCATCAAAGGATGAGTTGACGGTGAGCGTTGCGGAAGTCAGGTTTGAGACGGTGTAACCAGCGGGATAGTTGCTGGCGAGGTCGTCGGTAATCTGAATGGCCGTCAGCGCTTCGTTGCCACTATTGGCAAACGAGATGGAGTATGACGTGGTGAAGGTGCCGTCGCCATTGTCGACAAGGCCGTCAAAGGCCTTAGCGGCCTGAACAGATGGTGCCACCGGAATGTTTGGCGTCGGCGTCGGACCGGCAGTGTTGCCGGGGTCAGTGGGGTCAGTTCCAATCGTCGTGTCGGCCGATGTACTCGCGCTCGATACGTTTCCGGTACCAGACGCCGTGGCCTGATTGAGTACTGGGTTTGTGGAGGTCGGGGTGAAAGTCACGTCGAACGTGACGGACCCTCCGGTGCCGACCGCTAGTGAGTCGGTTCCGTCGAGCAAGTTCTGATCAGCGTCGCCGTCGAACGATGCGTTCACCGAAAGGTCAGCCGAGGCGAGGTTGCCAACGACATAGCCAGCCGGATAGTTCGACACGAGGTCGTCAGTGATCTGGACCGAAGAGAGTGTTTCGTTTCCATCGTTCGCAATGGCGACGCTGTACGACGTAGTGAAGGTGCCGTTTCCGTTGTCGACAAAGGTGTTGACTGCCTTGGCCGCAGCAATGGAAGGTGCCACAACGATGGCGCCGGTTCCAATGGTGGACGACGATGGTGCCGCCGTGCCCGAGGCGGCGCCGTTGCCAGCCGAGGCTGCGGTGTTGTCGATCGATGCGGTTGAAGCCGGAGCGAAGGTCACGTTGAAGCTGACTGATCCGCTGGCGCCGAACGCAAGCGAGTCAGTTCCACCAAGAAGGTTGGTGTTGGCGTTGCCGTCGAATGCCGGATCGACGGTCAGCGTTGCTGACGCAAGGTTTGCCACTACATAGCCAGGCGGATAATTGCTGGCAAGGTCATCAGCGATCTGCAGCGACGACAAGGCCTCGTTGCCAGTGTTGGTGACCGACACGGTGTAGTTGGCCGTGAACGTGCCATCACCATTGTCAGCAAGACTGTCTAACACCTTGTTTGTGGTCGAGCTTGGCACCAGAGGAATGGCCGGTGTTGGCGTGGGTCCGGTTGGGTTCGTTGGCTCGCTCGGATCGGCACCAACCGTTGTCAAAGCACTCGTTGAGGTGCCGGATGCCCGACCAACACCAGAAGCCTGGGCCTGGTTGTCGATAGCCGACGTACTTGCTGGCACAAAGATCACATCGAACGTCACTGTGGCTGTGACCCCGACAGCTAGGGAATCCGTGCCGACCAACAAGTTCTGGTTCGTGTTGCCATCGAACGAGGAGTTAATCGTCAGGGTCGGCGAAGTCAGATTTGTAACGGTGTAGCCAGCCGGATAGCCCGTGACGAGATCGTCGGTGATCTGGACTGAGTCAAGGGCTTCATTTCCGTCGTTGACCATCGAGATGGAGTACGAGGTTGTGAATGTGCCATCAGCATTGTCGACGAACGAGGTAACCGCCTTCGCGGCTTTCGTCGATGGTGCCACTGAGATAGGACCGGTACCGACTGACGAACTGGCCGAGGTCGGGGCCGTTGATGTGGCGCCAGACGCTGTGACATCGGCCGTATTCGTGATCGACGCGGTCGAAGTCGGAGTGAAGATCACGTCAAAGCTGATTGATCCATCCGCACCAACGCCGAGTCCGTCGCTGCCAGCAAGGAGGGACGGGTCGCCCGCCCCATCGAATCCACCGTTAGCGGTGAGCCCAACCGTCGCAACATTGGCGACAGAGAATCCGGCGGGGAACACCGAAGCGAGATCGTCCGTTATCTGGACCGACGCCAACGGTTCGTTGCCGCTGTTGGTTGCGGTCACCGTGTACGTAGCGGTAAACGTGCCGTCGCCGTTGTTGACGATGCCATCAAGTGCTTTCGATGCATCGACCGATGGGACGACGTTGATTGGGCCAGTCGGAGTCGGACCAACCGGATTTGTGGGGTCGGTCGGATCAGTTCCAACCGTTGACGGCGCTGAACTGGTCACACCAGACGCAGAACCAACAGCAGTCGCAACCGCCTGGTTGTCAATCGACGAGCCTGACGACGGAGTGAACGTGACATCGAAACTGACAGAGGCCTGAGCATTAACGGCCAACGTGTTGACGCCGGTAAGAAGATTCTGGTTTGTGCCACCATCGAACGACAGGTTCACCAACAGTGTCGGCGACGTAATATTGGCCACGGTGTAGCCAGCGGGATAGTTCGACGCCAGATTGTCAGTGATCTGCACACTGTTCAGAATCTCGTTGCCATCATTCGCGATGGTCACGGTGTACGACGTGGTGAACGTGCCATCACCGTTATCAACAAACGAATCAACGGCCTTTGCCGCCAAGATGTACGTCGCGTACGGAGGAATGACTGGGGTCGGATCGTTCTCTGTTGCCTCGGTTGGGTCGCCGTTGCCATTGCCATCAGGATCAAAACCAGCGTCCGTGAGATCCGTCGTCGGATCGCCGGAAACCGCACCAGTACCGGCGACAAGCGCCTGGTTTGTGAAACTCGCCGAGATCGGCACAACCGTCACGATTAAGTCGACCGTAGCGGTAGTTCCAACTGCGAGACTGTCGGTTCCGGCGAGAACGTTTTGGTCACCGTCACCATCGAATGATGCGTTCACGGCGAGGGTCGGCGAAGAGAGGCTGTCAATGACGTAGCCCGCGGGGAAACCGGTAGCGAGATCATCACTAATCTGCACACCACTGAGCAACTCGGTGCCGAAGTTTTCGACGGTGAAACGCAGGGCCGCAGTGAAACTGCCGTCGCCATTGTCCGTGAGGCTCACGAGCGCCTTGGCGCCGCCAATCACCGGGGTCACAACAATTGGACCAGTCGGTGTCGGGCCAACGGTGTTCCCAGGATCAGTTGGGTCAGTACCAACCGTCGATGCTGCTGAAGTGCTCGTGCCTGATGCGTTGCCAACGCCAGAGCTGGTGGCCTGGTTGTCGATCGACGATGTCGACAGCGGAGTGAAGTTGACGTCAAAGGAGACCGAGCGCTGAGCACCAACGGCAAGGGAGTCAGCTGCCGTCAAGAGATTTTTGTCAATGCCTCCGTCAAACGCCGGATTGACAGTGAGCGTCGCCGAGGTGATGTTTGTAACCGAGTAGCCAGCAGGGAAGTTCGCGGCCAAATCATCGGTGATCTGGACAGAGTTGAGAATCTCGTTGCCGTCATTGGCAACGGAGACCGTGTACGACGCAGTGAACGTGCCATCGCCATTGTCGGCGAGACTATCGAGCGCCTTGGCGGCCAGAGTTGAAGGTACGACGGCGAGTGGACCAGTCGGTGTCGGGCCAACAGCGTTACCAGGATCAGTTGGGTCAGTACCAACCGTTGAAGGGGCTGAAGTCGCAGACCCGGACACATTGCCGGTTCCCGCCACGGTGGCTTGGTTGTCGATAGACGCCGCTGACGCCGGAGTGAACGTAACGTCGAATGCGACCGATGCTTGGGCGCTAACGGCCAACGTGTCGACACCAGTGAGTAGATTCTGGCTGCCATTCCCGTTGTACGAAGGATTGATCGTGAGCGTCGCTGAGGTGAGGTTTGCGACCGAATAGCCAGCGGGGAAGTTGGTTGCCAGATCGTCAGTGATCTGGACTGCGTTTAGGAGTTCGCCGCCGTCGTTTGCGATGGTCACCGAATAGGAAGCGGTAAATGTTCCGTCGCCATTATCTATGAGGCCAACAAGCGCCTTGGCTGCAGCCGCTGATGGTGTCACGACCAATGGACCGGTTGGCGTAGGGCCGACTGGGTTTGCTGGGTTAGTCGGATCGGTGCCCACCGTTGAGACGGCGCTGATGCTCGTGGTAGAGGCGACACCGATACCGGCACCCGTGGCTTGGTTGTCGATCGACGCAGTGCCCGTTGGTAGGAAGATGACGTCAAAGGAGACCGATGCCTGGGTACCAACGGCGAGAGTGTCCGTTGCTGCGAGGAGGTTCTGGTCAGAGTCGCCGTTAAATGACCCGTTCACGACCAGCGTGGCGGAGGTGATATTCGAAACTGAGTAGCCGGTCGGGTAATTGCTCGCCAGATCGTCAGTGATCTGGAGCGAGGTGAGACTTTCGTTTCCGTCGTTGGCAACCGTGACGGTGTAAGAGGCGGTGAAGGTGCCATCACCATTACTGACGAAACCATCGAAAGCCTTGGCCGTTGCGATAGACGGCACGACGCCGATTGCACCAGTGCCGACAGTCGAAGAGTCAGTCGCAACAGCGCTGGACGCAATACCAGTTCCGGTAGCGGTGGCCTGGTTGTCGACCGACACGGCTGTTGCCGGGGTGAAGGTCACGACGAGGACGAGGGAACCAGACTCACCGAAGGCAAAGGAATCGGAACCATCGAGCAGGTTCGTGTCACCAGATCCGTCGAAACTGCCGTTGACTGACAGATCAAGTGAGGTGAGGGAGTCGACGGCGAACCCTGCGGGGAACGTTGCCGCGAGGTTGTCCGCGATCTGGACGCCAGTCAGAGTCTCATTACCGGTATTCGCGATTGCGATCCCATAGGTCGCCGTGAACGTGCCATTGCCATTGTCGACGAAGGAGCTCAGCGTCTTGGCCGCATCGATCGCCGGAGCAAGAGGAATGCCAGCCGGCGTCAGCGGGGTCGGATCGTCTTCACCTGCATCGGAGGCGATGTAGTTGCCATTCGCGTCAGGCTCGGTGCCATCGTCGGAGAGATCGGCGGCTGGCGTTAGTGTGCTCGACCCAGTTGCTGTCGCCGAAGCTTGATTGTTGATGGTCGCCGTGGACGCAGGAGTGAACCGCACAACCAGAGTCATGGTGGCCGTGGCCGAGAACGCCAGCACATTGACGCCGGAGAGCAGGTTCTTATTACTGTTGCCGTCGAACGATGCGTTTGTCGTCAAAGTCGGTGACGTCAGAGCGATGACCGAATAGCCAGCAGGGAATGACGATGCGAGGTCGTCGGTCAGCTGTAGCGACTGAAGTGGTTCGTTGCCGAGGTTCTCTATGACGAACCCGTAGGTGACATTGAATGTGCCGTCACCATTGCCAGTTACGGATGACACCGCTTTGGCCACACCGATCGCCGGCGCGAGGGGGACGGTCATTGTGACGACCGCGCTGTCGCATGATGGCGGGTTGTCATCGTCACAGATCGTGTAATTGAACGTGTCGGTACCGGAGAAGTTGACGGCCGGGACGTAGGTGAACGTACCGTTGCCGTTGTTGGTGACGGTGCCGCCGTTTGGTGTCGTCGCATCGAACGAAGTCAGGACAGCCTCATCGACAATCGTGTCGTTGCCGATCCAGTTGACTATCGCTGGTGTGCCGTACGCGACAAGACCCGAGTCGTCGTTGGCAACAGGGTTGCCCGTGTCGGTCACCGTGATCGTCACCGTTCCGACGGCACACGAGGGAGTTGGTGAATCGTTGTCGCACAACCTGTAGGTGAACGTATCGATGCCGGAGAAGTTGGGGGCAGGCGTGTAGGAGAACGTGTTATTCCCGTTATTCACAACAGTGCCACCGCCGACCGACGTTGCATCGACCGACGACAAGGTCGTCCCGTCAGGGAAGCTGTCGTTGGCCGCCCAAGGGATAACGACGGTGGCCCCATTCTCTGAAGTGGTGCCCGTATCGTTGCCAGCGATCGGATCGAGATCGGGGACCTCGACGGCAAACTCAATGACGTCGCCACCGGGACTGCCCTGTGGAGTCGTCGAGAAGTTCAATGAAGTGAAGTTCGTGCCAACGATTCTGACGGAGCCGCATGCGGTGCCAACCGCGCGATTGGTTGAACATTCGCCAGTTGTGATCGTCGGTTGGGTAACGACCGTCTGCGAGATCGTGTTGCCCGATGCAAGAAAGTGACCGACGCCGCTGAGGCGCTGCACGGTCTGGCCCGAGGTGATAGTAAGCAGTGCGCCGTTCGTACCGCCGCCGGCCCAACCACCGAGGCGATCGATATGGAGGATTGGATTGGTAACAGGACGGCTAAAGGTGAGGGTGAACGCGGAGGCGGCGCCTGGAAGTGAAATCTGCGCTGCCGGTGCGCCATTGACTGCGGGGTTGGAAAACGCGGCGACAGAGCCCATGTTGTCTGCCACCAGACCGGGTCCGCTGATCGTGACGGTCACATCGCCAGCTACCGAAGTGGACGGGCTCCACGGCCCAGTGAGATACAGGTCAGCGGCCGCCGCCGGTTGGACCGACACGAGCATGCTCGACGCAAGCGCGAGCGCAACCATAAGAACGATGCTCCTCGAACGAGCGACGCGTGTTACCAGTCGGCGGAAGTCGCCGTCCGGTTCGAAATAGTTAACCATGTGTTCGCAGTCGGCCGATTGGGCCCAGATTTGAGTCGCATGGACCGATGTCTAAGTCGTTCGGCCCAGCCAGTACGGTGCAGCCATGGCCGATCGACTCGAAATCATTCCAATTCCAGGGCTTCCTGAGATCGTTCCTGGTGATGATTTGGCTGGTCAGATCATTTCAGCGTGCGAAGCTGCCGAACCGCTGCAACCATATGACGTGCTCGTTGTGAGCCAAAAAGTGGTCTCAAAGGCAGAAGGAAAACTTGTCGAGGTCGATCCTGACGATCCGCTTGCCCACAAGCCCCTCGTGCTCGCCGAATCGACAAGGGTTGTTCGTCGCCGAGGCGAACTCATCATCAGCGAGACCAAGCACGGCTACATCTGCGCCAACGCAGGAATCGATCGCTCAAATGTTGGCAGCGGGATCGCCGCCCTGCTCCCCGACGATTGCGACCGCTCGGCCCGGCGTATCCGCGACGCCATTCTTCATCGCACTGGAGTAAACGTTGGCATCATCGTGGCCGACACATTCGGACGTCCGTGGAGACGCGGGCTCACCGACGTTGCGCTCGGCTGCGCTGGCATCAAGCCCATCCTCGATCTTCGAGGCACCGACGATGCGGGCGGCCGAGAACTCCACGTTACTGAGGTGTGCATCGTCGACGAACTCGCCGGGGCGGCCGAGCTCGTAAGGGGGAAGTCAGACGGCATCGCGGTCGCTCTCATTCGAGGAATCGAAGCTGACTGGTTTGGCCCCGGCTCCGTCGTTGGCGACATTGTGAGGAACCCACAAGAAGACCTCTTCCGATGAACCTTGCCTGGGAGGCGTGCGGGGGTGATTCGGTGAGTGCGGAAGCCGTCACGTACCGAGGCGGCGACAACGTGTTGCCGTCTGCGTTCGACGTAACCGGACTCGTCAAAGATACGACCTCGGCGGCCCTCCTCGCTGCCGCCGAGCTGTCGTCAATCCGCTCAGCCGAGCCACAAGCGGCGGTCGAACTCGACGTGCATCACGCGTGTGCTGCGTTCGGTCGCGAACGTCACCTTTCGACTCAAGGCTGGGATCTCCCACCCACCTGGGATCCGATCGCTGGCGACTACAAGACCGAAGACGGCTGGATTCGCCTTCACACCAACTATGGCCACCACCGAGCGGCCGTGTGCGAAGTTCTCGGCGTCGAAGCTGACCGCGACGCTGTAGCCGCTGCAGTGCGCGGGTGGAATTCAATAGCTCTCGAAGAGGCCGTCGTCGCCAACAATGGCGCAGCCGCTGCGCTGCAAACCGAGTCGGACTGGAAACGATCAACCCTTGGACGAGCAGTGGCAATGGAACCCCTCGTAGCGCGAATTGCGGGAGTATCAGTCCAGCCGTTGGAGCTGCAAGGGGGACCCCTCCCCCTCTCCGGGGTTCGGGTGCTCGACCTCACTCGTGTCATCGCCGGGCCGATAGCAACCCGTTTCCTGGCCGGGTATGGCGCCGAGGTGCTCCGCATCGACCCGCCAGATTTCGACGAGGTGCCGGTTGTACTGCCGATAGTCACCGCCGGAAAACGATGCGCCTTTCTCGATCTTCGAAGCACCGAAGGAGAGACACGCTTCACCGAGCTCGTCGCCAACGCGCACATCCTCGTTACGTCATTGAGGGGGGATGCGCTCGACAACCTTGGTTTCGACCAGCGCACCCTGTGGAACCTCAACCCCGGTCTCGTGGTTGTCCGCAACTCGGCCTACGGCTGGTCGGGGCTCGCGAAGAGTCGACGAGGGTTCGACAGTCTCGTACAGATGAGAACTGGAATCGCTGAGACAGGCAGGCTGCGAGCCAGCGCTGATCGCCCGACTCCTCTGCCGGTGCAGGCACTCGACTACGGCACCGGCTATCTGATGGCGACAGCCGCCATCAGAGGAATCACCGAACGGCTCCAGTCCGGACTCGGGTCTCAAAGCAACGTCTCGTTGGCGCGCACTGCACAATGGCTGACTGACCGCGAACGACCCGCCTCATTCGCACCGCCCTTCGACCCAAGCAACTACCTCGAACCAGCACGCACTGAGTGGGGCCCCATCAATCGGGTCCGAGCCCTCGCCGGCATAGCTGGCATCACCCCAACCTTCGGAATCGACCCTGGCCCGCTCGGACGCCATGCCCCCAAATGGAGCGATCAGTGAGCGACGTCGACAACCTTCCCCCGATTCTGCGGTTCATGCCGCCGGCCCCGGACCCAGACGCGCTCCTCGACGCGTTCATCGACTACACCGCAAGCCAAGGGCTCGCGCTCTACGAGGCCCAAGAAGAAGCCATTCTCGAGCTCCTCGCCGACAACAACGTGATCCTCAATACGCCAACTGGCTCCGGCAAGTCGACCGTTGCGTTGGCCTTGCACTTCGCCGCTCTCGCCGCAGACAAGCGGAGCATTTACACCGCCCCCATCAAGGCGCTCGTTTCGGAGAAGTTCTTTGCCCTCTGTCGAGACTTCGGCTCCGACCGAGTTGGCATGATCACCGGCGATGCGAGCGTCAACCCCGATGCGCCGATTCTATGTTGCACGGCTGAGATTCTCGCCAACTGGGCGCTTCGCGACGGCGCAAACACTGACATCGACGTCGTGATCATGGACGAGTTCCACTACTACGGCGACCCTCAACGGGGCATGGCGTGGCAAACACCCCTGCTCGAACTCAACCACTGCCAGTTCTTGCTGATGTCAGCAACGCTCGGCTCCACCGAGTTCTTCGAGCGCGACCTCACCAATCGAACCGGCCGAGAGACCGTGCTCGTTCAGTCGGCGCAGCGGCCCGTCCCGCTCGCCTTCGAGTATCGCCGGACAACGATTCACCAATCCATCCAAGACCTACTCAAGACCGATCGAGCCCCTATCTACGTTGTGCATTTCACTCAACGAGACGCAACCGAAGCGGCCCAGGGTTACCTGTCGCTCGATCCCCTGACCAAAGACGAAAAAGTGTTGGTGAAACAGGCAGTTGGTAGCTTCAGATTCGACTCACCAATCGGCAAGGATCTACGTCGTCTGGTGATGGGTGGCATTGGCGTGCATCACGCTGGCCTGCTCCCGAAATACCGGCTCCTCATGGAGAAACTGGCCCAGCAGGGACTGCTCAAAATCATTTGCGGCACTGACACGCTCGGCGTTGGAGTCAATGTGCCGATTCGCTCAGTGCTGTTCACGCAGCTGCACAAGTACGACGGAACCTCAACGCGCATTCTGACTAACCGAGAGTTCGCCCAGATCGCGGGCCGTGCCGGACGCAAAGGCTTCGACGACGAAGGCCACGTGTGGGTGCAGGCTCCGGCCCACGTTGTCGAAAACGAGATTGCAGCAGGTAAAGCAGCCACCGACGCAAAGAAAAAGAAGAAGCTAGTCAAGAAGAAGCAGCCGGATCGGGGCTACGCCCACTGGACCGAAGACACGTTCACCAAGCTGATGACCGGCAAGCCAGAGGCTATGCGGTCGAGCTTCAACGTAAACCACCAAATGATCATGACGCTGCTCGATCGTCCTGGCGACGGCTGCGGCGCAGTCAAGAACTTGCTCCAAGACAATCACGAGCCGCGCAAACGCAAGCGCCAGCACATCAGACGATCAATATCGATCTACCGGTCGCTGCTCGAGGCCGAGCTTCTCGAAGTCCTCGATGAACCAGACGATCAGGGCCGGCTCGTCCGTGTCATGCTCGACCTTCAAGACAATTTTGCTCTTCATCAGCCACTGTCACTCTGGGCCGTTGAAGCAATCGAGTCAATCGATCCAGAAGGCGACACATACACACTCGACGCGCTAACGATCGTCGAGTCCGTTCTCGAATCTCCAGGCGTCATCATCGCGGCGCAAGTGAACCTGGCGAAGCAGGAGCTGCTCGGCGAGCTGAAGGCCGCTGGGGTCGAATACGACGAGCGAATGGATCGGCTCGCCGAAGTCAAACCACCGATGCCAAATCGCGAGTGGCTCTACGACAGCTTCGATCAGTTCAGAGTCAAACACCCATGGGTCGGCTCAGACAATATCAAGCCGAAGTCGATTGTTCGAGAGTTCTACGAACAGTCGATGACCTTCAAGGAATTCATTGGTCGATACAACCTCAAGCGTTCAGAGGGAGCGGTGCTCCGCTACTTGAGCGATGTCTACAAAGCGATGATCCAGAACATTCCTGACGACTCCAAGACCGATGAGATCGACGACCTCATCGACTGGCTCGGCGTGCTGGTCAGGCAAGTCGACTCAAGTCTGATTGATGAGTGGGAACGGCTCCTTAACCCCGATGCCGATCTCGGCTCTGCCGACGATGAGGCCGAGCTTGTTGCGGTCACGACGCGGCCCCGAGCCTTTCGCATCATGGTTCGCAACGAGGCGTTTCGATGGGTTCAGCTTCTCGCTCGAAGGCGATATCGAGAGCTTGCTACCCTTCGAGACCTCGAGCCAAACCAACGGCTCACCAAGCCCGGTCTCGACGCCGACGCACTAGAGGCGGCGATGGCCGACTATTGGGAGACATACAACGCCATCGACAACGGTCCGTCGGCACGATCACCGGAATATTTCAGCTACGACGTCGACAGCGGCACCGTTACGCAGATCATCGCCGATCCTGACGACCACTTCGAATGGCGTGTTGTCGGGCGCGTCAACGGTGAGTTGAGCGACGAACTTGGCCGGGCTGTGCTATCGATCGAGAAGATCGCGAAGCTTTAGGTTGCCCTCATTTAGGCTGCGGAGTCTTCTGGCACCTTGGCCGAGTCGAGAACGACGCCATCGCCAATGACTTCGCCATCACCGATCACCGTCTGGTTCGTGAGCTTTGCTCCTGCGCCAATACAGGCGCCCGGTCCGACGATCGAGTCGATGATCTGCGCCTCGGCTCCGATTTTGGCTCCGGCGTGGATCATTGACCGAGTCACAACCGCATGAGAACCAATCGATGCATCAGCTTCGACGATTGAGGCTTCAATTGCCGCAGATGGGCTGACATCGGCCGAGCTGGCGATGGCAGACTCGGCACTTCGAGTGCCGGTCACGAGGTCAAGAGCGACCTTTAGGTAGCTCTCGGGCGTACCAGCATCGACCCAGTAGGCGTCTGACTGCAGCGCGAAGAGTCGCCCTTCGGCGACCATTGCCGGGAAGACCTGGCGCTCGATAGAGACGCGTTGACCTTCTGGGATGCGATCGAGGACTGAGGCCTCAAGCACATAGGTTCCTGCGTTGATCCAGTTGCTTGGCGCCTCGTCGGCTGGCGGCTTCTCGATGAATGCCTCAACCCGGTTGTCGCCGTCGATCGGCACAACACCGAATCGTGATGGGTCATCGACAGGAGTCAAAGCAATCGTTCCTTCGCCGCCCCACTCACGGTGTTTCGCAACTAAAGCTCCGACATCAATATCGGTGAGCACGTCGCCGTTGACCGCAATGAAGGTTTCGCTGAAACCGGCAGCCCGGGCGGCGAAGCCTATTGCTCCCGCAGTGTCAAGCGGCTCTGGCTCGACCGCGTAGTGCATCTTCACCCCGGCGATAACCCCATCGGGAAACGCATCGGTGAACACCTCGGGCCTGTAGCCAAGCGCAAGAACGGCCTCATCGACGCCATGGCTGGCCAACGTCGTGATTACCCGCTCAAGCATTGTCTGTCCGTTTAGCGGCAACATCTGCTTTGGCCGCGACAGAGTGAGCGGCCGCAATCGAGTACCGAATCCTCCGACGAGTACGACTGCTTTCATTCCAACTCCATCATTCGGCGAATACGCTGACCAGCGTCGGTCCACGCTATCTATTTCTATCGACGAGGCGAACGCCGTTCTTGAATCTCACCGACTCGTGAGCCGGACAAATAGCTGTTCGTAGGCCTCAGCCTGTGCCTCTGGGGTCATCCAGGTTTCGATGAACTCTCTCGCTCGTTTGCCCTGGGCGCGAAGCTCACGGCGGTCGCTCAACATCTCGTGCAGTGCAGCCACGAACAGTTCAGGATCTTCAGGAGCAACGGAGCGGCCGCAGTCAGCGGCGGCAATCGTCGCCGCCACTTCAGAGCCGACGTCAATCGCAGCGAGGACCGGACGCCCAGCGGCGAGGATGCCATACAGCTTAGAAGGGGTCGACGATTTGGCTAGACCCCGCTTGAGAAGCACAAGATGCAGATCAATCGCACCGAGCGCCTGACTCACCTCGCCGCGAGGAACAAAGTCACCGGTGAGAACATTGTCCATCGTGGCGGCCCACGCATCGACCTCCGGCCGAGCCGCTCCTTCGCCGTTGATAAGAAACGTGATCTCTGACTCTGCAGCGAAGGCCTCGGCCGCGTGACGAACAAGGTCAAAGGATTGCGATAGACCAACGTTTCCGGAATAGCCGACAACAAAGTTGTCGCCGATCCCTCGGTCAGCCCGGAACGAGTTGATCCGATCGGTGACAGTGATGCGATTGAGGTCGACGAAGTTATGGATTATCTCAACCTCTGTTGTTGCACCTGAGGCGGCGATTTTGGCTTTCACGTTGTCGGCCTGGTCCTGTGACAAGACGGTCACTGCGTCGGCCCGTGCGTATAGCGAACGCTCATAACGCTGAGCGGCCTTGATTACGCGCTCGTTCGACAGGGCGCCTAGATCGACAGCAACATCAGGAAAGATGTCTTGCACGTTGAATACGAACGGAACCCTGAATCGTTTTGCCGCAAGCCAACCGGCATCGCCAATCACGATCGGTGGGCTCATCGCGAGCACAACATCCGGTCGGCCAGACGCCAGTGCGGCGCCAAGAACGAGCGCGTTGAATCCGGCAAAACCGCCAGCTCGGGCCGGGATGTTCGACTTGTTGGTAGGGAAGGGCCAAACCCTCGTCACTGAACCGAACGCGGTCTTCTCTCGGCGCCACGGCCGGCCGCGCCACTCGGCTTCAACATCATGCTCGCGGTACCACGGAAGGCTCGTGACCACATTGATCTCGTGTCCCCGATCGTGCAATGCATGCACCAAGCGGGTCATGACCTCGCCGGTGGCGGCGTGAAGATCTGGATCGAAATGGGGACAAAGAAAGAGAAGGCGCATAGGAGTCAGGCGAGGCCGAGTTCGTCACGATAGACGCTGGCGATCGCTTCGCCGTTAGCACGGTAGGTGAATTCTGTCGCCTTCGCCTGACCCCGCTGACGCAGCGCGTCGGCCCGCTCGGGGTCGTCCAGCAATGTACGGACGGCACGAGCAATCTGATCCGGACTGCGTTGAGCGACGAACAACCCCGCCTCACCGACAACTTCCCTGACCGCACCACCATCAGCGGCGATAACGGGACAACTATGGGCCATCGCCTCAAGCGCGGGGTAGCCGAACCCTTCGTAGAGAGAAGGGAAGACGAGGGCCACCGCATTGGCATACAGGGCATTAAGTACACCGGCATCGACCCGCCCAAGGAAATGAACGGCGTACTCGAGGCGAGCGTCCCCTACCGCTTGCCGCAGAGCTGGCGTTTCCTGCGCCGGTCGGCCTGTGAACACAAGTTGTAGGTCGGGATAGTCAACTCTGAGATCGACGAGCGCGTTGAAAGCATCGATATGACGCTTGTGCGGGTATGCAATACCAGGCAGAAGTATGTACTGGGCTCCTGCGAGCTCTGATGGCAACGAACCGACGACGCCAGCCTCGTAACCATGGGGCACAACTGCGAGCTGCTGCGTGTCTGCACCCAACACAGCTACGCAACGGGACGCAGTGAATTGGGATGGCACAATAATGCGTCGAGCCCGTTTCACAGTGAGCGGCAACAAGGCCCCCAACCACCGACGCTTTAGCCACGAGAAATTTTCTGGCAGATCGAGTGGCTGCAGATCGTGAATCGTCGCAATCATCGGACCAAGACCTGTAAAGGTCACGGCTCCGCCCGCGTGATGCACGAGGTCATCGGACCGACTCACGACGCTGAGCCAGGTGTTCTCCGCTGCGACTCGCGCTGGTTTGCTACTTAGCGGCCCCGGGACAACGACCGCGTCAAGCACATCGGCCAGCTCGGGGTGGGCGTCGAGAAGCTCAGGCCTTACGTAGGCCCGGAGCCTGAAATCGCCGTTTGCACACGACGAAACTGCGCCCAGTGAGCGGATTGTAGATTCTTCACTTCCGCCAACGGTGCCGGGTACGAGCCAAAGAAGATTGATGCCGACGACCGGCTGCACCCGACTCACTTCGAACGGGTGCCGAGTTCAATCGCCTCGTCAAACAACGCCGCGTACCTCTGCCCCGTCACGTGCCAGCTGCACTTGAGGGCCTGTTCTCTACCCTTAGCTCCCAGCGAACTGGCCAGTTCGGGATCATCGAAGACGCTACGTATTGCGGCCGCGATGCCAGCGGTGTCTTTCGGGTCGATAAGAATGGCAGCGTCGCATGCAACCTCTTCGGTTGCGGTTCCCCGCGAAGTAATCACGGGGGTGCCTTGCGACATCGCTTCGAGCACCGGAAGTCCAAACCCCTCAGCGAATGACGGGAGCACGAATGCGCTTGCTGCTGCATAAAGGGAGCGAAGGTCAGCATCATCGACTTTGCCGACTCGTATTACCCGCTCCCCCAGAGAGTTGAGCACACCGTCACCGTCGAGCACCCACCCGTCTGGTCCAGCAACAACGAGTGGTACGTCGGGAATCTGCTGCATGGCTTCGACTAGCCCTGGAAGATTCTTCCGCGGTTCAAGAGTCCCAACCCAAAGCACAAATCTTTCGGGAAGGTCGTGTCGTCGCCGGGCATCATCGATTGCCGCCTCAGTAGGGGTCTCGATAGTGACGCCCCATGGCACCACTCGAAGGCGAGCGGCAGCGACCCCTTGTGCTTCGCACGCTGCCGCAACGACCTCGCTCGGGCACACAATGAGGGTTGAGCGGGCCTGGGTAACCTCCCACGCCAGTGGAAAGAAGTTCCGTCCACGGCGACTCAGCCGTTCGGGCGAGTCGAGAAAATCGAGATCATGGACGGTCGTCACAATCGGGACAGTTGGCGGCGGCACGACCATCGCTGATGCCCATACAAGGTCGACTGGTCCGGTGAGCTGCTCAACTGCGGGGAATCCGAGTCGGTGCCAGCTGTCGTAAAGAATCGGCCGAGGCAAGCGGGCGTGCATCACAGGCACGGGAGACTCAAACGCGGGCGTAGCCGATTGGCGATGGGCCGCAGCAACGCCAACGAGGTCAAGGTCGTCGACCTCGGCTAATGCCCGTAGTGTTTCGGCGGTTGCACGAGCCGTTCCTCCCGGCACACGGTGCCAGAACTGCTCGACCATGACTGCGATTCGCTTGGTCACGAGAAGAGTGTGGCACCGATATGACCAAAACGGCTGGCTCACGCCACGAAATCCCAATCATGTCAGCCGTGTGTCAGGCGGAAACCGCGCCAAACCGCAGCGTATGACTACAGATTCAGCTCTTTAGCGAAGAAGTCAGCAGTGGCGGCGATGCCTTCTTTGACCTGCACCGATGGTTCCCAGCCGAGCTCGCGTCGTGCCACCGTTAGGTCGGGCTTCCGCTGCATCGGATCGTCACCGGGAAGCGGTTCGAACACCATCTCGACACTTGAGTTCAACGACTCCTGCACCACCCTCGCGAGCTCGAGCATCGTGAACTCATGCTCGTTGCCGATGTTTACCGGTAGCTGATAGTCCGAATCAAGCAGCCGAAGTTGGCCTTCGATCTGGTCGTCGACGTAGCAAAAGCTGCGCGACTGGTTGCCGTCGCCATAAATCGTCAGCGGTTCGCCTCGAAGAGCCTGGGTAATGAAGTTGGAGACGACACGACCATCGTCTGGGCGCATTCGCGGGCCGTATGTGTTGAACGTGCGAACAATCCGAATATCGATTCCATGATGGCGGTGATAGGCCATCGTCATCGCCTCAGCAAAGCGTTTCGCCTCGTCGTACATACTGCGGGGCCCGATGGTGTTGACGTTGCCCCAGTATGTTTCGGGCTGGGGGTGCACAAGTGGGTCGCCGTAGACCTCGCTTGTGGAGTTCAAGTGGAACGTTGCGCCCTTGGCCTTGGCGAGGCCGAGGCAGTTATGGGTGCCAAGGCTGCCAACCTTCAAGATCTGAATTGGAATGCGGTTGAAGTCGCCCGGTGAAGCAGGACTCGCAAGATGCATGATCTTGTCGACATCGCCGGGAACCCAGACATGATTTGAGACATCGTGGTTCACAAAAGTGAACTTCTCGTGGCCAAACAGATGAGCGATGTTCTCGACTCGACCAGATACCAGGTTGTCGAGGCAGACGACGTCGTCGCCCCGATCGAGCAAGCGGTCACAAAGATGGGAGCCAAGAAAACCGGCACCGCCGGTAACTACAACGCGGGACACTACCGGCCGATTCCTCGGTAGCTGAAGCCACGGCGAGTGAGCTGCGAGCGGTCGAGGATGTTGCGCCCGTCAACGATGTGGCGACCAGGCATCGTGGCGGCCACCTTGTCGAGGTCGAGCCACCGGAACTCGTCCCACTCGGTTAGTACAACGAGCACATCGGCGCCCTCGACTGCGGCGTAAGCATCATCGACCACAGCGACGCTTGGATGCGAAGGCAGGGCCCGAATAACCGGATCGTAGGCTTTGACTGACGCTCCGGAGGCCAACACGCGGTCAATTATTTCTAGTGACGGCGATTGTCGTAAGTCGTCGGTGCCAGCCTTGAATGTCAGACCCCACACTGCGACCGTCGCGGTTGATCGATCCTCGGGCAGCACATCGATCACTTTCTGTGCCGTTCGGTCGAATTGCTCTTCGTTAACGCGAAGGACCTCTCGGAGAAAACGGAAGTCGTATCCTGCGTCTTCGGCGATCCGGGCCAGCGCGATGGTGTCCTTTGGGAAACAGCTGCCGCCCCAGCCGGGGCCCGGGTGTAAGAACTCTTTGCCGATGCGCTTGTCGTAACCCATACCAAGCACGACATCATTTACATCAGCACCAACAGCCTCGCATAGCGTTGCCATGGCATTAATGAACGAGAGTTTCGAGGCAAGGAACGCGTTTGAGGCGTACTTGATGGTTTCAGCCGAGACAGGGTCGGTCACCATGATCGGTGCGGGAACCTTGGCGTACAACGACGCAACACGGATTGACGCTTCTTGGTTGTTAGAGCCAATCACGACTCGGTCTGGCTTCAGAAAGTCCTCGACCGCGGTGCCTTCACGAAGGAACTCGGGATTCGACACGACCGAGACATCGGGGCGCCCCATTACTCGGGCCAC
>JBBKWJ010000284.1:0-11804 GCA_037968895.1 Acidimicrobiales bacterium | reverse complement strand
GGCGGCCTCTCCGGATACCCAAGCCGCCAAGAGTCCGATCACGACTGGATCGAGAATTCGCACGCCTCTACTGCTCTCGCGTACGCCCACGGGCTCTCCGTTGCCTTCGAGGCGAAGGGCCAGAAAGATCGGCGCATCACCGCAGTTATCGGCGATGGTTCGCTCACCGGCGGCATGGCCTTTGAGGGGTTAAACAATCTCGGGCACTCCGGCCGAAACGTCACGATCGTGCTGAACGACAACGGTCGGTCGTACGCTCCAACCGTGTCGAAACTCTCTGAGAGTCTCGTCAAGATCCGCTCAAACCCGACCTACATGGCCCGCCAACGTCGCTTCGAGAAAGCGACGGGAAGCCTCCCGATTGTTGGTCATCTCTCCCAACTCGGCATTCGGGCCTCCAAAGCCGCAATCCGTGAAGCCCTGGAACCGCAGGCGTTTTTCGAGCCGCTCGGCGTTCGCTACATGGGCCCGTTTGACGGACACGATGTTGAAGAACTCGAACTCGCACTGAAAAACGCTGCGGCGTTCGATGGCCCCGTCGTACTCCATGTGCTCACCAGCAAGGGCAGAGGCTATGCGCCAGCCGAGAACGACCAAATTAAGCAGATGCACGACGTCTCCGAGATCAAGCCGAACAGCTACACCTCCGGTTTCTCCGAAGCGCTCGTGAAGCTCGGCGAGGAACACAAAGACCTCATCGCAATCACCGCAGCGATGCCAGACTCGACCGGCCTTCTGCCGTTCCGCGATCGGTTCCCCGATCGTTGCATCGACGTTGGCATCGCCGAGCAGCACGCGATGGCATCAGCGGCTGGCATGGCCATGGGCGGCCTTCGTCCCGTTGTTGCCCTCTACTCAACGTTCCTCACCAGGGCGATTGACCAAGTCAACCTCGATATAGCGCTGCATGGCCAGCCGGTAATTATCTGCCTCGACCGAGCAGGCATCACTGGTGACGACGGAGCGTCGCACCATGGCGTGCTCGATCTCGTGTTGCTGTCGAAGATCCCTAACATGACTATTTTTTGCCCATCGTCTTATCAAGAGCTACAGCAAATGTTGATCGACGCCTACGCCATCACCACAGGTCCGACGGCTATCCGTTGGCCAAAAACTGCGGCCCCTCAGGTAAGCGAGGACCAAGTTGGTAGTGGCTTACAAGCGAGAAAAGTCCGGTCGGGAAAGCGCGTGTGCTTTGTCGGAATCGGCAAAATGCTCGCCGCAGCCGAAGAAGCAGCCGATCTTCTGCTCGCTGACGGCATCCACGCAACGGTGTGGGACCCTCGAGTCGCCAAACCGATCGACCCCGAACTACTCGCCGACGCCGCAACTTACGAACTCGTTGTCACCATCGAAGATGGTCTGCGTCGGGGCGGTATCGGATCGGGTATTTCCGACCTCCTCCACAGCTCCAACGCTCGCTGCGAGGTCCTCGGTATTCCTACTGAATTCCTGCAACACGCCAAACCAGACGCGATCTTGAAGCGACTTGGTCTCGACGGCGAAGGCGTTGCCCAACGAGTGCGAGAACTCCTAGATCTTTAAAAGTCGAATCCCTAACGACGCAAAGGCGAAGCGCTCCCCTAGTGGTTTGAGCGAATCGTGTTGACGCCCAGTTTGCCGAGGCGGCGAGTCAGATCTTCAAGACCATTCGTGATCTCCGCCGCCGAGGTGGGGCGCCCGTAGAGGTAGCCCTGACCGAGGTCGCAGCCAGCGTCAGCAAGCATTGTTGCCTGCTCCGGCGTCTCGATTCCGTCGCCGATGACATAGCAGCCCATTGCGTGAGCCAGGTTGATTAGGTGGGTGACAATCGCCAAGTTCTCTTCGGCCAACCCGAGCCCGCCAACGAACGCCCGTGGGATCCGGATGACATCAAAGCGGCAGCGACGCAGCAGATCAGCAGACCCGTAGCCGATGCCAAAGTCTTCGAGCGAAAGACCGACACCGTCAGCCTTCAAGGCCTGAAGCTGCGGCCAGAGCTGGGTGATCTGTGCGCCAATCGAATCACCGTTTAGATCGAGTAGAAGCTGCGTCGGACGCAGTTGCATGTCTCGCAACACGCCTCGGACGATCTCGGTGAAGCGATCCGAGCGAACGAAGCTTGGGTCAAGATTTGTGCACCCGAAGAGACTTTCGGAGCCAAGCTGCTTGCTCCAGAGACTGATCTGTTCCGCAGCTTCGCGAAGCACCCACGCGTGAAGCGGGACGACAATTGGCGAACTCCGGAGCGCCTCAAGAAACATGCCAGGCGCCAGAAGCTCTGCACCAAGGGGGCCTGCGTCGGGCGACAGCCAGCGGAGAACAGCTTCGAATCCAACAAGACTTCCAGAGTTCAACGACACGATGGGTTGGTGGTACAGCTGGAACTCGTCACTTTCGAATGCCCGCTGCAACCGGACCGAGAGCACATCTGGTGAGCGGCGAGAACCGTATGCCTCGCTTCGCACAACCATGCGGTTCGAGCGACGCATCCGCGCTTCAGTGAGAGCCGACTCAGCGTCGACAAGAAGCACACGCTCGCTGAGGTCGGGGTCGGAAATCACGCCAGCGACAGCCATCTCGACCGGGACAACGAAGGCATCGAACGTGACTTGCTGCGGGAGCGACGCGACCAGACTTACCGCGACACGGTTCGTCTCGTCATCGCCGAAGATTCCGGGCCACAGGACGGCGAATTCGGAGCCGAGATAGCGGGCCAGAAGGCCGCGGGTACCGACCGCGGCTTGAAGTGCCTCGGCGACGGTTTGCAGCACCTCGTCACCGACCGCACTGCCATAACCAGAATTGATGTCGACAAGATTCGCGACCGAGACGAAGAAAAGGCCGAACCGATCGCCGGTTCGACGGTTCCGAATTTGGTGCTCGGAAAGCCAGCTCTCTAGCTGCCAGCGGTCAGGCAAGCCAGTAAGGCCATCGAGATGTTTCTCGGCATTAGGGTCAACGGCGAGCGGCGCAAGGCCCTCGTCAATTGAACGGCGGAACAGCATGGTTCGATCCCTTGAGGAAGTCGGTCTCGCACCTATCGGCTGGTCTGCACCGGCATTGAGTGGTTTATCTGGGGATTATTAGCTCGACTTTCCGCCAAGCCGGGTGTCGTCGTCTGCGCCTGCGCCCTTCAGCTCGCGAAGCAGAACTTCTTGCACCACCGAGGCGACCTGCACACCGCTCTGGTCATAGACATTTCCAATCGATAACCCTCTGGCGCCGACGAGCCCATGGCAATTCACATCGGCGAGTAACCACTCGGTTGGATCTACCGGTCGGTGGAAGTAGACGATGTGGTCGAGGCTGGCTCCCATGAACTGGTAGCGGGAGTCAGGATCGTTCGTGGTAGCCGGGTGAGCGGCCCGAACGGCCCCGGTCGGGACTGAGTCTGAGATGAACAGGAACGCGCACGTGGCGAGGCGAGGGTCGTCCTCGAGCTCTTGACTTAATCGGATCCACGTCACGGTTCGGCCAAACTCTTCGAGCGCCCGTCGCCGCTCGAGCATGTTGCCCCACCCTGTGTCCTCAAGATGTTCGGGACCAGGAACAATGGGCGCCCGATGGGGCTGAACGTCAGCTGCCTCTTCGTCCTTCTGGAAGGATGCAGAGAGATTCAGAATGGCGCCGTTCGATTGGCGAGCGACGACGCGCCGCGTGATAAACGAGCGGCCGTTGCGGATGCGATCGACCTCAAACCGAACTGGCTCTTTCGGCGTCCCACCGCGAATGAAGTAGCTGTGGATCGAGTGCACGCTGTATTCCTCGTCGACGGTCGACTGAGCGGCTCGGAGCGCTTGGGCAACAACTTGACCACCGAAGAGTCGGCCTCCCCAGGGATACTTGGGTGAGAGGCCAACGAATGTATCTGGACCATGCGGCTCAAGATCCATCAGTTCGCTGAAGGTGACGTCGGAAATACTTAGCTGAACTGAGGTGTCTGCTGCATCGGGGTTGGAACTCATGTCCTATTGCACCACATCTTCTCGGCCCAGGTGCAACTAACCAACGAGCGTGGGTGGCTAGTCTTGCCCGAATGCGCCGCTCCCCTCTCGCTGTCCTGGCACGGACAGTTTCCGTCGTTGGGCTGGCGACAGCGATGACAAGCTGCAGTTCGGGAACGCCGTCCGCAACCCCTCTGACAACATCGGCGGTGAGCGTGACAACGTCGCCAGATGTGAATTCGTCGAGTTCGACCGGCGCAGCACCAACTGAGCTCGCAGGGCCGCCGGCGGTTACAACACCCCGTCCCGATTGGCTGGGCCAACGCACCCTCCCGACAGACGCAGACGGATTCGCCGAACCAGCTGATACCCCAGACGAACTGGTCGGGCGGGCATTCGCCTCGGTCGACACGCTGCCTCCGCCAACGGACGCAGATTTCCACTCAACCGTCGAGCCTCTACGCGGCGATCCGCTCGCCCGATCCTCGTGGAATGAAGACTGTCCGGTTGCGGTCAGCGATTTGGCTTACCTGACGGTGTCATTCTGGGGCTTCGACGAGTTGCCTCACACAGGGGAACTCATCGTCAAAAACACTGTTGCCGACGATGTAGTCACAGTGTTTGAGACCCTGTTTGACGAGCGATATCCAATCGAAGAGATGAGGATCGTGACCGATGCTGACATCGATGCCCCGCCTATTGGCGACACAAACAATACGAGCTCATTTGTCTGTCGTGTGGTGCAAGGAACAACCGTGTTCTCCGAGCACGCTCGGGGGCTGGCAATCGACATCAACCCCTTCCACAATCCCTTTCTGAAGGACGATCTCGTCTTGCCTGAGCTTGCTGGCTATTACACCGATCGCTCGGTCGCCGAAGACGCGCTTATCCGAGACGGTGATGCTGTAGTCGGGGCGTTTGCGTCGATCGGGTGGAGCTGGGGCGGCGACTGGACTTCGCTCAAGGATTACCAGCACTTCTCCCACAACGGGCAATAGCCGGATCGTTCGCGACGGTTCCCCTTGCGGAAACCACCGCGGTAGCGCAAAGATTGGCCCGAGCTGACGTAAGGGGACCATATGGCCGGAAATGACGAGGTTGGGGTACTTGCCGATATCACGAGGCAGCACGCAGTCGCTACGCCTCACAAGGTGGCGCTGATCGCGGGCGACCGGCAGTGGACATACGCCGAGCTCGATGCTGAAGCATGTCAGGCCGCGCAAGCATTTCTTGCCCTCGGAATCGGCGAAGGCGACCGGATTGCCTTTCTCGATCGAAACACACCGCAGTACTTCACCCAGCTCTTCGGTGGCGCCAAGGTTAATGCCGTCTCGGTTGCCGTCAACTGGCGACTGGCTCCTCCAGAAATGGAGTTCATCCTCAACAACGCCGACGCCAAGATTCTGTTTGTTGGCGCCGAGTTCCTCGACCATCTGGCAAAGATGACACTCACGACCGTCGAGACGATCGTTGTTATCGGTGACCCAGGCCCATCTGGCTACCCGCAGTACGAATCGTGGCTTGCAGGCTACGACGCCGTCGATCCACTGTTGCCGGCGACTCCGGACATGACCTGCTACCAGCTCTACACTTCGGGGACCACCGGCCTCCCAAAGGGTGTCGAGCTCACCAACCGAAACTTTATGACCTGCATGTCGGTCGGCGCTGGTGAGTGGTGCTTCGACCACGACAGCGTCAACCTTGTCGCTATGCCGCTGTTTCACATCGCCGGGAGCGGTTGGGGCATCGCGGGGATGGCCCAGGGCGGCACGGCCATTCTCATGCGAGACATCGACCCGGTTGGCGTTCTCAATCTTATTGAGCGCTACAAGATTACGACCGCTCTATTGGTCCCCGCGGTTCTGCAGTTTTGCCTCGCTGTTCCGTCAGAAGGCATCGACCTGTCGTCGCTGCAAACAATGGTGTACGGGGCATCACCGATCACCGAACAAGTGCTCGTTGGCGCCATGGAGCTCTTCAACTGTGACTTCATTCAGGCCTACGGACTCACTGAGACAACTGGTGGCATCGTCATCCTGCGGCCAGAAGACCATGATCCGGGCGGCGAGAAGCGTCATCTGCTGCGAGCGGCCGGCGCCCTCTGGGGCGACGTCGAGCTTCGCATCGTCGACACCGCGACTGGCGCCGATCTTGAGGCCGGCGAGGTTGGCGAAGTGTGGTGTCGTTCGGCGCAGGTCATGAAGGGCTACTGGAAAAACGAGGAGGCGACGAAGGCCGCAATCACACCAGACGGATGGTTCAAGACCGGCGACGCTGGTTATCTCCGCGACGGCTACCTTTACATCCACGACCGCGTCAAAGACATGGTCGTCTCCGGTGGCGAGAATATCTACCCGGCCGAGATCGAGAACGCGCTGATGAAACACCCCCTGATTGCCGATATCGCGGTTATTGGCGTGCCCGACGAGAAGTGGGGAGAGAGTGTCAAAGCAATCATCACCCGAACGTCGGACGAGCTGACGGAAGCCGCCGTCTTTGCGTACGCCAGGGAGAACCTGGCTGGCTACAAATGCCCGACTTCGATTGATTGGATCGAGGCGCTGCCCCGCAATCCCTCAGGCAAGGTGCTCAAGACCGAGCTACGCAAGCCATATTGGGAAGGACAGGAGCGAATGGTTCGCTAGCGGATCGGGTTCTTGTAGGTGTCGAGGTAAGTGATCTGTTCTACTGGTGGCCGCTTCGCCGGCTTGAAGTCGGTGCCTTTGGTGTAGGCGACAGGCAACAGCCCGGCCTGCGTCATGTGCTCAGGGATACCAAGCAGTTCGGCGGCTTCCTTCTCCTTGCCGAGGTGCAAGGTGGTGAGGCAGCTGCCAAGACCACGGCTGCGCAGAGCAAGCTGGAAGCTCCACATCGCAGGCATGATCGAGCCCATGAGTCCGGCCGCCGAGTTGGCGCTCGCATCAGGGAGGCGACCGACAATCATCGGGATGACAAGGACAGGAACCTCGCCAAGCTTCTGGGCCAAGAAATTGGCAGAGTCGATGACACGACCTTGCTGCGTCCCTGAATCAGCGTCGGCTGCCGCGGCCGCGAGGTATTCGCCGCCTGCCTCACGATAGAGCTCCGCCAATGCTTCCTTCTTCGCTGAATCACGAATGACCATCCATCGCCAGCCCTGCTGATTCGAGCCGGTCGGGGCCTGAACGGCGAGCTGGAGGCATTCGAGCAGTACGTCGTCCGGGACGTCACGGTCGAAATCGAGGCGCTTACGAACGGCCCGAGTGGTTGAGAGAAGTGCGTCGGTCTGGGTCAGATCAAAATCCATGCACCATCCTGCCCTGAGATCGCGCCGCGAGCGAATCGTGAAAGCCAAGGCCGATGTACTATCAACTAGCGACGACCCTCGTCACACATGCCAGGAGGCAACGATGGACAAGCGAACGATCTTAGTGACCGGAGCTGGATCTGGTTTCGGCAAGGGCGCAGCGATTGAGCTAGCTGCACGCGGGCACGCCGTCATCGCTACCACAGAGACAAACGCGCAGGCCGACGACCTGCGCGCCGAGAACCCCGCACTCACGACGATGAAGCTCGATGTGACGTCGGCCGAAGACGTCGCCCAGGTCGCGGCACTGGAAGTCGACGTGCTGATCAACAACGCCGGAATGGGCGTGATGGGCCCTATGGCCACGGTGCCGATGGAGAGGGTTCGTGCCGTGTTCGAAGTGAACGTCTTTGGCATGGTTGCCATGTCTCAAGCCGTGATTCCGGGAATGAAAGAACGGGGTTGGGGCCGAATTATCAATGTGTCGTCGGTCGCGGGCATTCTCGCTTCACCGCTCACATCGCCTTACTCCATGACAAAGCATGCCGTTGAAGCGTTCACCAAGAGCCTCCGCGACGAGCTCGCACCGCACGGCATCGACGTAACCAAGGTCAACCCTGGTCCATACAACACCGGATTCAACGATCGCATGGTTGACGGCATCACTGAGTACATCGATGCTGGCGACGAATCGGCCAATGAGACGAATGCAGTCGTGCGGCAGATTGTGCTGGCCGATCAGCTTGACCCGGCCGATGTTGTCAACGCGCTTGCCGATCTGGCCGAGGCAAAAGAAACGCCGCTACAGACACTTCTCCCCGAGGGTATAGGCGAACTCCTGCAGGCCATGATCGCCGCCGAGGGCTACTGACCTTTAGCCATCACAATCGCTCTATGACGTCCGTCGACGATGTCATGATGTCGCTCAAGTCATTTGGCAGTTCGCTCGGAATCGAACTCCGACCAAAATCGTCAACCGGAGTCCCTAAGGTTGGGTCGTCGATGATCAATCGATCCCGGCCCTGGGTCTTCGCGAGCATCAACGCTCGGTCAGCAGATCTCAGAAGGTCTTGCAGATCGTTCGACCAGCTCGAGTCGCACAGGCCGACGCTGACGGTGAACGCCGGAACCTGCGATCCAGACACGGCCTCTGCCAGCCGTTCACGCAGTCGATGAAACACAGCAGCTGCCGATGCAACATCGGCTCCTGGCAACACCACTACAAACTCTTCACCGCCGTGTCGACAGAGAATGTCGTGGTCGCGAACCGTCTCGGACATCACGCGAGCAAACAGACGCAATGCCCGATCGCCAGTGTCATGTCCGAACGTGTCGTTGAGGCGTTTGAAGTTATCGAGGTCCAGCATCGCAATGGCGAAGTCACGGCCGTTCGATCGCAGCTCCCTCACATCGTTCTCCAAAGCGCGGCGGTTTCGTAATCCCGTGAGAGGATCGGTGTCCGCTTGTAGTTGAGACTGCGACATCGCCCGCAACATGCCGAGGCGGGCACCAAGCTGCAAAGCAACACCTTCTAGAGTGTCGACCTTCTTCTCATACTCAAAGTTGCTTTCAATGAAGTCGTAAGTCGAGTGCAAAACGGCACTTGGGGTTCCAAGAATCGTGATTGGTATACACGTGGCGCCCATCCCGTCAGGAAGATTGCGTTCACGAAGCCGAGGACAAGTGGCCAACCCGTTCGGGTCGGCAAACTTCAACGTTTGACCACGACGCACGGCGGGGCAAGAACCTGGGGTGAGAACGCCACAGCCAGGCGCGGTTCCGACATCAGCAACAATCGCCTGTTGCACGTGGGCCCCGCTTGAGTCGGCGACCAACACCTCAGAGCCGCCGACTTCGCTGTGAGCCAGTTCCCCGAGCGCGAGGCCCGAGATACGAAAGAGCTCGCTTTCGTTTTCGACCATCTCAAACGCGTCGTGCACGTTCCGGAGGAATTGTTGACCAACAGCTCGTTCCGCCAACTCTCGCTCGTTTGTGGTGACCAGCCGTTTGACGTCGAGGAGGTCCTTTACGATTGGCAGGGCTGACGTCAAGGTAAGCGCGAAGCCGGCAAGGGCGAGATGGATCGGAATCTCTACGAATAGACGATGCGCTTCGAGCGTTGATTCGTCTCGCAGCCAATCGACCGTCAGTCGGGCGCTCACATAGGCAACAGCGAATCCCGCCGTCGCACGAATGATGTGCTTTATGACGTGCGAGACGCTTGTTCGTGCGGCGAGGAGTTCCTCTCCTGTTGCGCCGTCGGTCAAAAGCTCCATGTCACAGCATCGACGGCCGGCGATACTCGCTTGAGGACGAAACAAGCCGATGGGCCGCTTGGCCACAAAACCAGACCCTTCGTCCCGGTGAATTCGGCAAAAGTCCGGGGACCTTGGGCCCTTCTCAGCATCCGACGGAAGCGCTTTGCTGAGATGTAGTCCTCCGATGGGAATCATCGGCCACGCACGAGGGGAACAGAGAACCGTGTTCGCAGTAAGCTCACACGCCAACGCGGCTACTCTCTCGGATTCCCTGGTTACTGATTTCTCCCAATCGCAGCCGTCTGTCGTGGCCACGTCGGTTGATCTGACCACTGAAGTTCGCTGGTTCTTTCATGGTCCACTGCCAGCGGACGTGCAGACGTGGTTCACGAGGGCAGACACCGTTGGACTCGTCGAGGATCGTTGGGACAGCTATCGCGTCGACGACGTGAACGACACCGGCGTCAAGCGGCGGTTCGGCACGACACTTGAGCTGAAGCTGCGAATGGAACCGCCTGAGTATTTTGCGTCCGCAGAAGGCCAGATTGGGCAGCTTGAGCTGTGGCAGCGCTGGAGCCCCGCCGACGATCGAGTCGATCTTCACGAAAACGAACTCTGGATGAATGTCAATAAGACCGTCGTCAAACGACGGTTCGATGCCGCTGGCGATGAACTCCCCCTCAGCGAGGCGACGCGGGCAATGGGTGGGCAAGGATGCGACGCTGAAATTGTGGCCTTGTCAGTCGACAACAAGCCAGCGTGGGGCTTCGCGTTCGCCGCATTCGGCCATCACGAAGACCACCATCAACTTCTTCAGGCAGCATGGGGCACACTCCTTGGCCACGAGCCAGTTCCCCCGCAGCTGCGGCTAGGCATCGCTGGCTCCTACGGCTATCCGGAGTGGCTCTCCCGAATGGCTAACGCCAAACGCGAAGCTGCAATCGCCGGGTAGATCTAATCAACCTTCTTCCAGGGCGAGAATCTCACCCGATCCGTGGTCGACCAGCAGGACGCGATCGCCATCGACGAGCAAATGCTGTGGCCGTTCGGCGTCGGCGTACACAACCACCGGCGTTGATGGCGCATCGACCCGGTCGGCTGAGATTGACACCACGTCGCCCGCAACCCACAACGCAACAAGAAGCTGACCCTTATCCCACGGAGCAACGGCAATTCCCGTCGGCGTCGCGCCAAACGAGAATACGGCTTGGGACGATGGCACCAGAGAACACTCGTCGTCGGTACCGCCGAACTCGGCGACCTCTCGGTTGTTACCGACGCACCAAGGCCAACCATGATCGGCTCCCGGCACGACCGCCACGACTTCGTCGGCGGCAGCTTGTCCGTCATACGTGCCGTCGGCAAGCTCGGTAGTCCACAACACTCCGGCGATATCGCGAGTCTGGGCATAGGCATGCTTGAGGCCCCACGCCACTGGTGTAATTGTCTCGTCAGCGGTTATCGCCCACAACACTCCCGACGAAGTGCTCGGGTCGACCGGGTTTTCGGTGCGATCGTCGAGACGGCCTGACGTATCGAATAACAGGCGGTCGCCGTCAACCGTCAACGAACCCTCAGATCGACCATTGAATACCATGTCGTCGACAACGACTCGCACGTTCGAACCATCAAGGTTTGAGCGAACTAGACGGTTGCGCTCCATGACCCAGATGCTCCCTGCGAAGACAGCGACGCCGGTTGGCTTGTCGAGACCGTCAAGGATGACGGAGCGCGGCCCTTCAAAGTCTCCGGCCGCGAGTCGAACGATCTGCCCAGATGCCTCGTCCTCGCCACCGGCAAGCTGGGCGACGTACCAGTCGCCATTGTCGGCCACCGCAAGCTGGGTTGGGCCGTCGAGGCCTGACACAACAACAGTGGCGCTAAGCGCAGCCGGCTGACTATTGCCGCATGATGCGCACAACAGCGCGGCGACGATCGTTGTGAAGAATCTGGATCTCAGGCCGCAGCCTCAGCGACCGCACCCATATCGGCGAGATCCTTCTTCAGCGCTTTGCGAGCAGCACCGAGGAACAACCGACCGAGCGTGGCGTCCATCACCTTGGCCATCGTTGACTGAGCCTCGCCCTCGAAACCCATCGACAACGTGCACCCTTTGTCAGTTGGGGTGACGCGTATCTCAGAGTGATATTTCGAGCCGTGCGACTCGGCGAATGTCTTGTAGTAGCTGCCGTCTACGAACTCGACGACCTCCATCTCCTCCGTCGCCGACTTTCCGAACATCTTCCGGGTCTCACGCCATTTGGTGCCAAGCCCAAAACCCGAACCGTCGTCGAGTCGCTCGACTGACTCAACTGCGTCGATGACATCGACCCA
>JBBKWJ010000283.1:0-4492 GCA_037968895.1 Acidimicrobiales bacterium | reverse complement strand
TCGGGATCCCCGGCCCGGCCGAGTGTGTCGAGGTAGAGACCGTCGACGACAAATCCTGTCCATTCGGCCGAGTTCGACAACGAGTCAACGAACTCAAGTGGGCTCGTGCCCGAGGCAAGTCGGTTTGACCACGTCGTCAGCTCGAATGCCTGCGGCTTGCGGCCGAGGAAGTCCTGATATGCCTGAGTGACATACTTACCGTGCACCGTTGTCGGGCTCTTCTGCGCCGCGTTTGGCTTATCGCCGATAATCGTCACGTCGTAAGTGAAGGTCTTTGTGGCGTTGCCGACGGTGACGCCGCTGATGGTGACGGTGTAGGTCTGGTCAACCGATGGCGAGAGGTCGATCTGGTTTGCTTGCGGCTCCCATACGATGATGGGGAAAGGAGCTGAGTTGGTTGTGGTGCTCCGGTACACGACTGGCGAGCTGATACCAGTTCCTGCCTTCGTCACAGAGACTGAAGCATTGCCAAAGTTTGCGCCGCGAAGCGAGAACGACCAGCGGGGATAGACGACACCACCTGGGACAAATCCACGGGGAGGCCATGCGACGAAGCTGCTCGACTCTCGAAGGCTGGGTTGAGCGGCGAAGACGTTGTCGAAGACCCACAGGACGTTCGATGACCAGCCACCGTCAGTAGAGATGTCTCCGGTTCCCATCGTGCGAGCTGTCGGGTGGAGGATCCAGTTGCGGTGACCAACCGGCACGTTGCTTGAGCCAGGGTCGTACATGTAGCCAGAGATCGCGTCAGAGCCGAACTTGCCGAGGTAAAGATTGCTTTCAGCCACTACCTGCTGGGCGCCGCTCGTGTGACAGATCGGGAATGCGCCTGACGTCGCGGAGTGGCTGATCTTGCCGTTCTGTGCGTTCATCAGTGCCGCTTGCTGGGCCTTTGCCGACTGAGCGGTGTTTTCGGTGACTCCATTTGGCACACCGGCCATTGATCGGAAGAAGTTGATCCGAGAGAACACGGCGTTTCTGAATGCTTGACTCGTCGTGCCAGCAGAGCATGAGCCTCGGTTGCCGGTCCAGCCGATCGCTGGTGCTGCGCTCCCGAATTCAGCGTTATACGCATTGATGACAGCGGTGCGATTCGAGGTGTCAAGCCATGGCTGTGTCGCGTCGACCGGCGTGGTCGGAAGCACGAACACGACCGAAGCCATGACGAGCAGAAGGGCAACAAGTGGGCGAAGACGTTCTCTCGAAACATTCACGAGAGGTACATCGACTCACTTGACAGATTCCTTGAATAGTTGCGTCAGGCGATTGGTCCCGATCGATTGGGCCAGAAGCTACTTGGTTCTTACCTCTCGGCCAATCGCAGAAAGCACGCCGTTTACGTATTTCGCCGACTCATCGGTGGAATAACGACCCGCCAAATCGACCGCCTCGGCCAACACGACGCCGGTTGGCGTGTCAGTTTGCAGAAACTCAGCGACGGCTAGGCGGGTAATGATCAGGTCCATCAACGGCATCCTCGCGATCTTCCACTTCGACTTTGAGCTAATCAGCTCGTCGATGCGCGAGCGTTCGAGCTCGGCTGCGTTCAGAAGAATTAGTGTGTATGGCTCGGGCGGGAGGGGCAGGCTGTCGAGGACTTGCTCTACGGTCCACTCTCTTTGCGTCATCTCGTAGGAGAGTTCGACGGCGCGTTCACGAGACTCCCGACGTCCGCCAAGGGACCCTGGGCCTTTGCCGCTCACGCTCGGGTCAGGTATTCGCCAGTGCGGGTGTCGATCTTGACCCGCGAACCCTGCTCGACGAACAGGGGCACCTGGATGACAAGTCCTGTCTCGAGCGTTGCTGGCTTTCTCGCACCGCTCACGCGATCGCCTTGTACGCCCGGCTCCGTTTCGCTGATCTCAAGCTCAACCGATGTCGGAAGCTCAGTGCCAACGATCTCGTCGCCATACTTGAGGAGGCTCACCATGCTGTTTTCAACGATGTAGTTGGCCGCGTCGCCTATCGCTTCTGGCGGCACACTTGACTGCTCGAAGGTTTCGGTGTCCATGACGACGTAGCCATCGGCGTCGCGATACAAAAACTGCTGCTCGCGCTTGTCGATATAGGCCCGTTCAACTTTTTCGCCCGCTCGGAAGGTTCGGTCGACAACGGCGCCGGTACGAAGGTTACGCAGGGTGGTTCGAACGAAGGCACCGCCCTTACCAGGCTTCACATGCTGAAACTCGATGATCGTAAACAGACCGTCGCTCAGGTCCATCGTGAAGCCGGTTCTAAAATCGCTTGTACTCGCCATGGCTGTACTCCATCAGGCATCGGGTAACGAGAGCGTAGTGGGCTAGATGCCTTTTTCGGCCTTGGTGAGTCGGCGAGCGCCGCCGTGTCCAACGAACACGGTGTCTTCCACTCTCACGCCACCGAGGCCCGGAACATAAATACCCGGCTCGACAGTAACGACCATGCCGTAGCTGAGTGTGGCCGTTGATGTTGATGACAGAAACGGTGTCTCATGGATCTCGAGGCCGAGGCTATGGCCGGTTCCGTGAATGAACTGGTCGCCAAAGCCCGCATCGGCGATGATCGTCCGACAGACTGCGTCGACGTCTGCCGCGGCGATGCCATCACCAACCGCCTGCACGCCTGCTTCTTGGGCGGCGACAACAACGTCGTAGATCTCGCGTTGCCGGGGCGATGGGTTTGATCCAACGCACACTGTCCGAGTCATGTCGCTGCCGTAGCCGTCGACGGCAGCGCCGAAATCGAACACGATGAAGTCGCCGTCTGCGATCTCACGCGATGATGGCTCAGCATGGGGCAAGGCACTATTGGGGCCAGAGGCGACAATCGTGTCGAAGCTCAAACCTCCGGCGCCGCGGGCCAGCATCTCGAAGTTGAGCGTGGCCGCAATCGTACGCTCGTTCATTCCTGGTCGAAGTCCGTCGAGGACAGTTGAGAATGCAGCGTCTGCAATGTCAGCAGCGGCCTCGATCCGCTCCACCTCGGCCTCGTCCTTTAGCTGCCGACACGTGCTGATGAGCTCGGCCGACGCCCGCAGGCGGGCTTCGCCAAATGCAGCTGTCAACTGCTCGAACCCCGCATAAGTGACGATGTCGGCCTCGAACCCCACAGTCGCTGACGGTGGCACGAAGTCAGCAAGCGCTTGTTCAACACCAGAGCGTGCGATCCTCAGTTGGACGGCTACGCCCTCGTCCGCCAGATTGGCGATCAGGTTGGAGGCAGCCTCGTCGTAACGACCGTCGGTTACGAACATCGCTGACTCGAGGCCGATCGCCATCACCGCGTTTGATCCGCCGAATCCGGTGAGCCAGCGGATGTTCGCCAAGTTGTGGACGAGCAGATGCTCGATGCCCGAATCGGCCATCGCGGACCTGGCTCGAGCAAACCTAGGAGCGAACAAAAGCGGTGTCATGACACCGCCTCGAACGCCTTGAGCAGCAAGGGGCGGTCATCGACTCGAACCGCTTCGACACCGGCTGGGCCATCAAGCACAAAAGTGACGCCGTCGATCGCTTTCTTGTCTCGCGAGAACAGATCGACCAAAACACCATGATCAAGATGACGTGGGACCTTCATGGCGAGGTCGTATGCCGCGAGCACTCGTCGATGCTCGGCGACTGCCTCTGCGTCGATCCGGCCAAGCAGCCTCGCGACCTCAGCCGCATAGATCAGCCCGATGGCAACGGCCTCACCGTGGCGGAGGCCGTAATTGTCTGCGGTTTCAAGGGCGTGGGCAAGCGTGTGTCCATAGTTGAGGATGGCGCGGCGCCCACCCTCCCGTTCGTCTGACGCCACCACGTCGGCCTTGATTCGAACGCAGGCCGCAACCCGCTCTGCAAGGGGGAGCGCATCGAGATTTCCGCCACCGAGGAAGTGATATTTGGCCAGTTCCCCCATGCCGCTCCGAAACTCCCGCGCGGGCAGGCTCTCGAGCACTTCGGTATCGCAGACTACGCCAGAAGGTTGCCAGAAGGCACCGAGCAAGTTCTTCCCCTCCGGCAGATTGACCCCACACTTTCCACCAATGGCTGCGTCGATCTGGCCGAGAAGGGTGGTCGCCACGTGGATGACGGGAATGCCTCGGTGGTAGCTGGCAGCGAGATAGCCGCCAAGGTCGGTGACGACGCCGCCGCCGACGGCGATGATGACATCGTCCCTGGTCATGCCCCACTGGGCAAGCTCAGAGGCCAAGTTGCCAAGGACCTCTAGTCGCTTCGCCTGTTCTCCGTCTTCAACCATAAACACGCGATGGTCACAACCAGGATCGACGGTAACGCCTATGCCCGGCTGGGTAATGATTGCGGCTCGCTTCGCTTTCGCGGGAACAAGCGTGCGCAGCTCGTGCCGCGCCCCATAGCCGACCAGAACCGAATACGAGCGGCCGTCGGCTAGCCGCACTCGTTCAACGAGGTGCTCGGAGGCATGGCCGTCTGGGTCGCGGGCATCGTCAGATGTCATCGTCGTAAGGGTAACGGCTTGATGTCACGCTCTAGCGGCGGCGATTACGCAGGCG
>JBBKWJ010000282.1:0-11253 GCA_037968895.1 Acidimicrobiales bacterium | reverse complement strand
AACTTTGATGGAGGTGCAGACTTGAAACCCACGCCCAACAACCAGCAACTGTTTCCAAGAAGTTAATTCCGTGAAACTGTTTCGTGTAGAAACCGCTGATCGAGGCGACTGACTACCTTAACTCTCCCCCACCCCTGCACCAACCCCTTCTTTTGAAGTTTTTGGGTCCTTCGAAGAGTGGTGGAACGACCACAGCAGGATTCCCCGCTCCAGCACCACAGGAGGGAGACACGGGTCAGATGAACGAGATTAGAAAAACTTGCTTCTTCCCTCTTCGCAGTACAACAAACTGCCCCTGAAGTACATCATCGGGAGTGACTCCGGTCGCACCATTGGCCTTCGCATCATTGATTGAAATTCCGTTCTGCTTCAGCAAACGCATCGCCTCAGAATTGGAGGCAGCGGCGCCGGCCGTCACGAGGAGTGGTACAAGATTCGATTCGTCCTCGAGTACCGATCGTTCAACCTCGACATGGGGCACCTCGGCCGACAGCATTCCGAGCGTGGCAAGACCAAGCCCAGAGACTTCGCCGCCAAACATCGCAGCCGACGCTTCAACTGCGGCATCGGCGGCTTCGACTCCATGGACAATCGAGGTGAGTTCGTAGGCAAGGGCTCGCTGCCCGTGCCTGACGTGCGGCTCAGCCTCATGGGCAGCCACGAGCACCTCGATCTCCTTGATGGTCAAGAAGGTGAGCATCTTGAGCAGTTTTGCGACCTCATCGTCGTCTACTTGGATCCACGACTGGTAGAAGCGGTATGGCGAGAGACGTTCGGCGCTAAGCCAGAGTGTCTCGCCGCCGGCCGTCTTGCCGTACTTCGTGCCGTCGGCCTTCGTGAGAAGTGGCCAAGTGAGGCCCATGGCGGCCTTCTGGCTCTTGCGCCGGATCAGGTCGATGCCGAGCGTGATATTGCCCCACTGGTCTGAGCCACCAAGCTGCATCTCGCAGCCTTCGTTCTCGTAGAGCCAGTAGAAGTCGTGGGCCTGGAGCAGCATGTAGGAAAACTCGGTGTAGCTGATCCCTTGATCGCCCTCCATCCGGTTCTTCACGGAATCCTTGGCCATCATCTGATTGACAGTGATGTGTTTGCCAACGTCACGCAAGAAGACGAGGTATGGAGTGCCGACCGTCCAGGCTCGATTGTCGAGCAACTTAGCCGGATTGTCCTCGCGGTCGAAGTCAAGAAACTGTCTGAGCTGAGGCACGATGCCCGCGAGGTTGTCGGCCAGTGCGTCGTCATCGAGGAGGTTGCGCTCATCTGACTTGCCAGACGGATCGCCAACCATGCCGGTGGCACCACCGGCAAGTGAGATGGGTCGATGTCCTGCCTCTTGGAAACGGTGGAGCGTCAAGAGCCCAACCAGGTTCCCGGCGTGAAGGCTGTCAGCCGTTGGATCGAAACCGACGTAGACGGTGACTGGCCCCTCACGGAGGCGCTTCTTCAGCTCCTCTTGGTCGGTGGTGTCATGGACGAGTCCTCGAGCGACAAGATCGTCGAAGAAGTCAGGGTCAACCGAACCAGAGTCGGCGTGAGTGGCAGTCATGGCGTCAATAGTGGCGGATGACTTTGCTTTCCGCTACCTGATATGGCTGATCCGGTGGCAACATAGGGGCGTGATTGACACCACGGACGCACCAAGCCCGCTCGAAGAAGATGGTCTTGAGGAGGGAAGCCGCCTTACATTCGGCTCGATTCTCGCTCGTGGCCTGGTTGCTGTGCTCGGCATTGGCTCGTTCGGAATCTGGGTCTACGCCTACTCGGGCTTGGCCGCCAACGATCGCGAATACACCGACCAACTTGACGTTGGCGACTTCGCCGAGTCGGCCGAGCCAATCTGTTTCGCGGCGAAGTCGTTGATGAGCGATCTTCCATACTCAATCTCCGCAGCCGACGCAGCCGAACGCTCTGACCAGATTCTCGAAGCCGATGCCGTCTTGAACAACATGCTCACCCAGCTTCGGGCCATCGACCTGACTACGCAGACCGAACGAGATCAGGGCATGCTCGCCAAGTGGCTCGATGAGTACGACATATTTGTGGCCGACCGCGACAGGTATGCCGCCAAACTGCTCGTTGAACCCGAAGCCGTGATGACGTTTACCGACATCGGAACCGGCCGGATTGAACGCCGCCTCACCTGGTTCGCTGACGTCAACGAGATGGACTCGTGCATCACTCCAACTGATGTCGGCTAGAACTCTTCGAGTTCTGCACCATTTTCGCTGACGCGAAAATGGCGATCCGATCAGCACGCTCAATAGTCTGCGGTGCCCGAGTTACGCAACGCGGCGAAGATAGGCCTTAGCGACGGCGAGGCCACGATCGACGAGTCGCCGCACCTCTTCTGACTCAATGCGACCTTCCGCATCGGCGACCTCGATCCAAACTGCACCGTTTGTCTCATGGTTCGGTCGAACGTGAGCATCGGCTGGGGCCAAAACGACGAACCTCACGTCGTGGTGGAGGTGGGTTGGGTCGGTGCCCCGAGCAGGGATTTCATGGATATCGACGTCGACCACAGTAGGGATGACCTGGAGGTTTAGGATTCCTGTCTCCTCTGAGGCTTCCTTCAGCGCAACGTGCGCGAGGTTGCCCTCACCGTCAGCATGACCGCCAGGCTGAAGCCAACGGTCAAGCTTCTTATGGTGGATCAATAGCACCCGATCGCCCGCCGCGTTCACGACGAGGGCAGACCCAGTGAGATGACCAGGAACGCAGCCGCGGTGTAATGCATCGGGATTAGCGGCGCAAAAGGCCAGGATCTGATCACGGACCGCGACCTGCTCGTCGCCCTCGAGGTTCGCCTCAGCCAACTCGCCAACGGCAAAAGCCAGGTCATCGGGGCGAGGCCGCAAACGGTCAGAACCTGCTGTTTCTAAGACAAATGCCACGGCCGAACCCTATCGAGGGAGGGCTCCTGTCCGATAGGAACCCATGTCCGCCCATTCCACAGGCCCGCCGCCCATTGCGGCGCGCATCGTTATGTGGATGTCGCGGATCTTGTTGGTCAGCATCGCGTCGGTGGTTGTGGCGTCAGTGGTGACCCGGATCGCGTGGGAACTCAAGCCGCGACAGGACCTTGACGTCCTTGTATTCGACCAAACCGTCGCCAGCGATAGCTACGCCGAACATGCCATCCTCGGCCAGCTCTTCGACTATCACAAGGTCGAGTACGACTACACGACTGACTACTACGGGACGAACCCTGATGGCGGCCCCCACGGACTGTGGCCGACCGAAGCCCCGGACATCATCGTCTTGGCTGACGCATACGGCGTGTACGTCGAGGAGAACCTCACCCAGAAGCTCATTTCTGACTACCTCACGCTCCCCCAAGCCGTAGATATACGACGCTGGGTTAGCGAAGGTGTGCCCTCATATGCCGAGTTCGCGATGGTGTATAACCCAACACCAGGCTCCGCAGGCGATGTCATCGAGGACACGTTCGGATTCGTTTCGACACCGTGGGTCTTTCGTTTTTGGGACAACTTGACCGACGTCTCGCCGAATATCAAAAAGGTCTACATCGGCGAATGGGATTTTGAGGGTCCTGGCATTGTGCTCGTTTCTGGTCCGGTGGCTGGACGCGAAACCGAGCCTGAGATTGTGGTGCTCACCGAAGAAGACCTCGTTGACCTCCTTCCCCTAGTTCATGGCGGCGCCCCCGGTGCAATCCGAGGTACGGCGACGTTCGATGGTTGGGCCAGTGTTGTTGAAGCCGCACCTGGCGCAACGGTCGAAGCCGAGTTTGAGTTGCCTGTTACTGACAGTGGAGCAGCGAAGCTCGACAAGCAAGACATTCCGGCTATCTTCCCTGCGCTCATCAGACGAAACAACACCCTGTATTTCGCAGGCAACGGCTTGGCTGATGAGACTCCATTTCGACTTCGCCACCTATATGGGTCGGCAACATTCACTCGCCTCGTCACCGGCCAGGAATTCCGCTTCTTCTACACCATTCTCGAACCTTCGATTGGATGGCTCATCAGCCAAGTGGAATAGTTCCTGACGAGACAACACTGCGGGCAACCACGCAGTCGACAGGGACCAGAATGCAACCAATCGAATTCGGGGCCTTTCTTGCCCCACACCATCCCATCGGTGAGAACCCGATGCTGCAGTATCGGCGCGACCTCGACCTGGTGGAGAAACTCGACCAGCTCGGATTTAGCGAATTCTGGTGCGGCGAGCACCATTCGACCGGCTGGGAGGTCATTGCATCGCCGGAGATGTTCTTGGCCGCTGCTGGCGAGCGAACAAGCCGGATCAAGCTGGGCACAGGGGTCGTCTCGCTCCCCTATCACCACCCATTTCACGTCGCACAACGCATTGTGCAGCTCGACCAGATGACCCAGGGTCGCGCCATTCTCGGATCGGGCCCAGGGGCGCTCGCGTCTGATGCCCACACGCTCGGCATCGACCCGATGCTGTTGCGCGATCGCCAAGACGAAGGCATCGCCGTGTTACGGCGGCTGCTCGCCGGTGAGCGGTTTACCTATGAGTGCGACTGGTTCAAGATGTACGACGCGAAGCTGCACATCAGACCGGTCCAGCGCGAGATCCCTCAGGCTGTCGCGTCAATGGTGAGCCCCTCGGGCATGACCCTCGCCGGTAAGTACGGCATCGGCATCTTGTCGATCGGCTCAACCTCGACCGCAGGTATCCAGGCCCTGCCCCTCCAGTGGAGCTTCGCTGAAGAGTCGGCTGAGAAACATGGCCAAGTAGTCGACCGCAAGAACTGGCGCGTCGTGATGAACTGGCACATCGCCGAGACCAGAGAGGAAGCCAGGGCACAAGCGCTGTCTGGGCTCCACCGCTGGCACAACGAATACACCGTCGGGACCCTTCAGCGAGTTGGCGCGCTCGCCTACGACACCCCAGACCAGACGATGGATGCCTTAGCCTTCAGCGAAGGTTCCGCCCTGGTGATTGGCACGCCAGAAGACCTCGTCGAGGCCATTCGCAACATGTACGAGATCTCTGGAGGCTTCGGTACGGTCATCGGCTTTGTCCACGACTTCGCCAACCCGGAGGACACTGCTCGTAGTTGGGACCTAGTGGCACGCTACGTGCTGCCGGAGGTCAACGGCATGCTCGACGACTTCCGTGACAGCCAGAAGTTCGTGATCGAGCATCGTGAGTATTTCGATCGTGCCGGGCAGGCGATCATGGCCAAGATTCAGGAGAACGATCGAGCGTCGGCCGCTCTGCAAGAGACGGTGACCGGTTCATCAGCCATCTCGAGCCATTCATCGCACACCACCGAAGGCGACTAGAACGACCGGGTTAGCCGCCTGCCGTCGTGGGGGTTGTTGCTGATCCGTCGGTTGCAGCGTCGCCAGTCGCTGAGCCGCTAGTTGCAGAGCTATCGGTGGTGGCACCGCCAGGAGTCGAGGTGGCCGAACCACTGCCGACAGGTGTTGGTCCGAGGAGGCTCTGCCATGCGATGTCGACATCAGCTGCGGCCGCAACGGGAAAGGCTGGCAAATTGGCGATTGCACGATCGAGTCGGTCGATCACGTCGGCAATGATTGGGTCGTCAATTTCCAAGGCAGCCAGGGTGGCTCGCGCATCGGTCAGGTCGGCGGCGGCGAGGCCATAATTGGCCTGATAAAGGAACAGTCGAGAGCGTGACATCAACTCGGTGGCACGGGTGACACCAAGCTGGCGGCTCGCAGCAGCATTGGTGTCGCCAAGGTCGGTTCCAAGCGTTGCCGCAAGCTCGTCGAGCGCATCGAGGCGAGTGGTTTGATCGCTGATAAGAGTGTCGATCGCGTCGAGGCGAGCAGTTTGGTCGAGTGTCGATACGTCGAGGCCATCGAGACGCTCGGCAACGTTCAACTGACCGGCTTCTACTGCGTCGAGCCGGGCCGCGAGATCGGTGGCCCGTTCGTCGCTCGTTCCGAGGCGGTCTTGCACGGTAGACAGGTCAGCGGCTGTCGTTTCGACCGGCTGGATATATCGCTCATTGATGGTTGGCCAGGCGAAATACGCTCCGGCCGCGATGCCACCGACTACGAGCAGCCGAACGAACCAGCGGAAGAATGTCCGCCGCCATTTGCGCTTCGGCTTCGGTGCAGGTGCTGGCGCAACCGCAGCAGCAGGCGCCGGCGCAACCACTGGCTCTGGGGCGGGCGCAACGACGACTGGCTCGGCGACTGGTTCCGGCACTGCAACCTGCTCGGTCACTTCAGAATCTAGGGCAGCCTCGTCTGGAGCTTCTTCATCAACGGAGTCGTCGTCTTCGACGTGGTCCTCCACGGTCACCAAAACAGGAGCCGCTATAGCCTTGTCATCGTCGCCGGAACTCGCGTCGGTGATATCTGCGGTTTTGTCATCGTCAGGCGTCTTGCGAGCAGATTTCGAGATTGGGGTTGGTGACATGGTCCTGGGTGGTGTCGAGGCCGTCGCCGGCACAGTACTACGACGATGATACTCGCTAAGTAGCTCGGGTTCTGCGAGGGCTCGTATCGTGATCGTCTAGGAGAATCGTCGGCTGAGGTGGGGGTTGCCTTTAATGCCGAAGCGCCACGGATAGTCGACGGCCTTGGTGATTCCGATGCGAGGTCCGGTGACGATCTGGTCGGGCTTGATCGGTTCCGTCGGTGGACTCAAGACGACAGCCGACCGAGCGGAGAACAGTTGAGTGCCGTCGTGCTCGCCGGTGATTGCCAGCGCTTGGCACAGTTTCCCTGGCCCAGAGCCGAGATCTCGGTCTGACTTCGCTCGAGGCCGGGCGACACGCATCTCGTCAAGGCCGGAACTCGGCTCGATCGCTCGGATCAGCACGGCACTGGCCTCGCCCTGTGGCCGACACACCACGTTGGCACACCAATACATCCCGTAGATGAGATAGACGTAGAGCCGGCCCGCCTCGCCAAACATGACCTCGTTCCGTGGTGTTTGACCACGGAAGGCGTGACTAGCGCCGTCGTCGTGGCTGCCGTACGCCTCGGTCTCAACAATCGTTCCGGCCCTGTCACCAACACGAATCGTCCAGCCCAAAAGCGCTTGAGCAGACGCCGTGACAGGCTCGGCCGAAAGAAACTCCGGAGTCAGATACGAGCCTTGTCAGCTGCGAGCTGAGCAACGAACTGCTCGCGCTGCACTGCGACGGCGGCTGGACCGCCGCTGCCTGGCGTTGTTCGCCCGCGTGCCGATGCACCGGGTTCGAAGATTTTGGCTGCCTCGGGGCCAAGATCGGGATGGGCAGTGACCAGGTCGGGAAGGCTCCCCTTGCCTGCGAGCGCGTTGCGCACGAGTTCACCAACGACACCGTGGGCGGCGCGGAATGGCATGCCCCCGAGCACGAGGTAGTCGGCCAAGTCGGTCGCTGCTGCGAACGGAGAATTCGCCTGGGCCGCCATCGTGTCGGTGTTGAACGTCAGGGTCGACACCATGCCGTCGAGCGCAAGGAGAGTTAGACGAACCGTGTTGCACGAATCGAAGAGCGGCTCTTTGTCTTCTTGCAGGTCTTTGTTGTAGGTCATCGGCAGGCCCTTGACCGTGGTCAGAAGGCTGACCAAGTTGCCGATGAGTCGGCCTGCCTTCCCCCGAGCGAGTTCGGCGATGTCGGGGTTCTTTTTCTGCGGCATCATCGACGACCCGGTAGAGAAACCGTCGTCGAGCGTGACGAACGAGAACTCTTGCGACGCCCACAAGATGAGCTCTTCGCCGATGCGCGATAAGTGAACGCCAAGCACGGAGAGTGCATACAACGAGTCGAGAACGAAGTCACGATCGCCAACGGCGTCAAGTGAGTTGGTGAACTGGGCTGAGAACCCGAGCGCCGCTGCAGTCAACGCCGGGTCGAGCGGCAACGATGATCCGGCGAGCGCTCCGGCACCGAGTACTGAGACATCGCTTCGGCGACGAGCATCGAGAAGGCGGTCGACATCGCGGCTCAACGCCCAGCCGTGGGCCAAAAGGTGGTGGGTCAGCATGACCGGCATGGCTTGCTGGAGATGGGTATAGGCCGGCAGATACGCCTCGGCATTAGCGTCAGCGACGCTCAGCAGGGTCTCTTGGAACCGAATAACCAATTTGGCGAGATCGCCGAGCTCGTCTTTGACCCAAAGGCGCAGGTCAGTGGCAACCTGGTCGTTGCGGCTTCGACCGGTGTGGAGCTTGGCCCCCGCTGGTTCGAGTTCGGTGACACGACGCTCGACAGCCGTATGGATGTCTTCATCGGATGGCTTCCATTCGAAGCCGCCTGATTCGATCTCGGCTTGGACCTGGTCGAGTGCGACGAGGATGGCATCACGCTCGGCGTCGGTGACGAGTTTGACCGCGGCCAACATCGTGACATGGGCTCGAGAGCCCTCAATGTCTTGCGCATACATACGCTGGTCGAATGGCAGCGAGTCGTTGAGCGCCTGGAGCGCTTCAGACGGGCTGCCCTCAAACCGGCCGTGCCACAGTGTTGTACTTGGCGGCGGTGTCTTGCCGTTTGGTGCGGTAGAGCTCACTACGAGATACCGCCACGTCTGGAGGCGTAGGTCCGCAGGCGAAGCGCATTGAGCTTGATGAAGCCCTCAGCATCAGCCTGGTTGTATGCACCCTCGTCGTCTTCGAACGTCGCGATCTTCTCGTCGAACAGCGTGTCGTCGCTCTTGCGGCCGATGACTTCGACATTGCCCTTGAAGAGCTTGAGGCGAACAACACCGTTGACGTATTGCTGGCTGTAGTCGATGGCCTGCTGGAGCATGAAGCGCTCAGGGGCAAACCAGAACCCGTTGTAGATGAGCTTGGCGTAGCGTGGCATGAGCTCGTCTTTGAGGTGAGCAACCTCTCGGTCGAGCGTGATCGACTCGATTGCCCGGTGCGCACGCATCATGATGGTGCCGCCGGGGGTTTCGTATGCGCCCCGGCTCTTCATGCCGACGAAACGGTTCTCGACAATATCGAGCCGGCCGATGCCGTTTGCGCCGCCGACCTCGTTGAGCTTGGTGAGCACGGTCGCAGGGCTCATTGGCACGTCGTCGATGGCGACGATGTCACCCTTCTCATAGGTGAGGTCGATGAACGTGGCCTCGTTTGGGGCGCTCTCCGGGCTCTGGCTCCAACGCCACATCTCTGACGGCGGATAGTTCCACGGGTCTTCCAGCGGGCCACCCTCGTACGAGATGTGAAGCAAGTTGGCGTCCATTGAGAACGGTGACTGCTTGCCCCGCTTCATTTCAACAGGGATGTCGTGCTTCTCGGCGTAGGCGAGCAGCGATTCACGACTGTTTAGATCCCACTCGCGCCAAGGAGCAATTACTTTGATGCCGGGCTCGAGGGCATAGGCCCCAAGTTCGAAACGGACCTGGTCGTTGCCCTTGCCGGTTGCGCCGTGCGAGATGGCGTCAGCGTTTGTCTCGCGCGCTATCTCGACGAGGCGCTTGGAGATGAGCGGCCGTGCAATAGAGGTGCCCAGAAGGTATTCGCCTTCGTAGATCGTGTTGGCTCGGAACATTGGGAACACGAAGTCGCGCACAAACTCTTCACGCACATCTTCGATGTAGATCGACTCCGGCGGCACGCCCATGGCGAGCGCCTTCTCGCGGGCAGGCTCGATTTCGCCGCCTTGACCGAGGTCGGCCGTGAAGGTCACGACTTCGCAGTCGTACTCTTCTTGTAGCCATTTGAGAATGATCGAAGTGTCAAGGCCTCCGGAATAGGCCAACACAACCTTTTTGACGTCCACGGTTCCTCCAGGAGATACGTAGCGACAACGCTACCGGTCCGATCAGGAACGACTCGGGACTATTTGTAGTCTTCGGCCAAAAACTCGGCCGAATTGCGTGATCCTTCGGCCGGGCGAGCATTTTCTTGGTTACGGAGCTCGACCCGACGGATCTTGCCCGAGATCGTTTTGGGCAGCTCCGAGAACTCGATGCGCCGAATTCGCTTGTAGCCCGAAAGGTTCTCTCGCAAGAACGCGTAGATCTCGCCTGCGGTTTCAGCCGTTGGCTCGTGGCCTGGCGCCAGGATCACATATGCCTTAGGCACGTTGCCGCGAAGCGGGTCGGGCGATGGCACAATTGCCGCCTCGGCCACTGCGGGATGCTCAATGAGCGCAGACTCAAGCTCGAATGGGCTGATTCGATAGCCAGACGCCTTGAAGACGTCATCGGCTCGGCCGACATACGTGATGTAGCCATCGCCGTCACGGACACCAACATCGCCGGTGTGGTAATAACCGTCACGCATTACCTTGGCGGTTTTGTCGTCGTCGTCGACGTAGCCGACCATCAAACCGATTGGCCGGTCAGCTCCGAGCGCAATACAGATTTCGCCCTCTGACCCAGGATTCCCATCAGGGTCGAGCATTTCGATGTGGTAGCCGGGAAGGGCCCGACCCATCGAGCCTGGCTTCACTTCGCTGCCTGGCGTATTGCCGACTTGTGCTGTCGTCTCGGTCTGGCCGAATCCATCACGAATCGTGAGATTCCAGTGGCCATATACCTGGTCGATGACCTCGGGGTTGAGGGGTTCACCTGCGGAGATGAGCTCGGTCAAGGACACGTCATACGCCGAGAGGTCTTCTTGGATCAGGAAGCGCCAGACGGTTGGCGGCGCACAGAGCGTATTGACCTTGTGTTTCACCAGCACGTCAAGGACGTCAGGGCCTGAGAACCGGTCGTAGTTGTAAATGAACACACACGCTTGGGCGTTGAACGGGGCAAAGAAGCAGCTCCAGGCGTGTTTGGCCCAACCGGGGGAACTGATGGTCCAGTGCACGTCGCCCGGTTGTAGCCCGAGCCAGTACATCGTGGCCAGATGGCCAACGGGATAACTCTGTTGAGTGTGCTGGACGAGCTTCGGCCGCGAGGTGGTACCCGACGTGAAGTATTCGAGAATCGGATCGGACGGCTCGGTAGCCGCTGCCGCGGTGAAGTCTGGCGAGGAGTCGTGGCTGCCCCGATAGTGGGTCCAGCCCTCAACGTCGGCGCCAACCGTCACCTTGACAACGCCGTTAGTGACATGGTCGGCAAGGCCGTCGAACGTGTCGACCCCGGCATCGTTTGTCAGGACGAACTTGGCACTGCCTCGCTCGATTCGATCGGCGAGGTCGGCCGTGGCCAACAGGGTGGTAGCCGGAATCATCACGGCGCCAATCTTGATCGCGGCCAGCATCGACTCCCACAGCGGCACTTCGTTGCCGAGCATCACGAGGATTCGGTCGCCTCGGCTCACGCCGAGGTCGACCAGGAAGTTGGCTACCTGGTTAGACCGGGCCGAGAGCTCCGCGTATGACAGCTTTGC
>JBBKWJ010000281.1:0-4081 GCA_037968895.1 Acidimicrobiales bacterium | reverse complement strand
CAATACCACGACTGCTTGCTGGAATCCGATGGCAGCTTCCACGCCGTCAGCGGCCGAACCGAACGTGGCCAAGATGCCGTCGCCCATTGATTTCACCACGACGCCACCACGTGTGGCGGTTACTGCGGCCAGTGCCTCATCATGGCGTCGCCGTAGATCATCGGCCCGATTCTCGCCGAGTCGTGACCTCAACCCGGTCGAACCAACGAGGTCGGTGAACACCACCGTCGCCGTCCCTCGCTTCTGATCAACCACCTCAGCCATCGACCCCCCCGTCGAGACGACGCTAACACGTATCGAGAATAGGGCCGGGTGAGACAGGGGAGTTCAAGGCCCTCAAGGTGGCCGAGTCAGGTGGGTTCAGTTCACGGAAAAGCTAGTCACGGACGCTGGCCAGCTGGCCGAGCAGTTCCATCGTTGAACTGGCGGTCGTTGCCGAGGCAGGCACGGCGGCCGCGAAGTCGGTGACACCGATGTCGGCAAAAGCTCGAATACCGGCTTCGATGGCTTCAGCGTTGCCGATGACGGCCACGTCGGCAGGAAGGGAGGCGCCGCCCCGGTCGAGGGTGGCCCGATACGACGGGATCCGCCCGTACATTTCGAACGTCTGGTTGACGGTGTCTCGCCCGGCTTCGACATCGTCGGCGAGCAGCACGGGCACCATGGCAATGAACCGCGGCGCCGGTCGACTGGCCTTCGCTGCGGCCTCGGTCATGGTTGGGATGGCCATGTCGCGCAGGTAGTCGAGTCCGCCCATCCAGGTGATGGTGCCATCCGCGAGTCGCCCGGAAAGGCGGAGCATCGCCGGCCCCAGCGCCGCGACCAAGACTGGTGGCTTTCGAACAGCGGCCACCGAGAGCTGGGACCTGACCTGGTACTCCGCGCCGTCATGACTGACAAGCTCGCCTGCCAGCAACCCGGTGAGAATGGTCAGATAGTCACGGGTGTGCGGGATTGGTCGGGAGTAGTCGAGACCGAGGCTGTCCTCGATTAACGACTTGTGACTAAGGCCGATACCTAGCGCCAGCCGGTTGTTGGTGGCATCCTGCACGGTCAGTGCCTGCTGGGCCATGACCGTGGGGTGGCGGGGATAGGTGGGCACCACGGCCGTACCCAGCTCAATAGTCGAGGTGTCGTGCCCGGCCAGAGCGAGGGTCATCAGGGCATCGATGGTGGCCACCTGTGGTAGCCAGACCGAGGCGAAGCCGGCCGTTTCTGCGGCCACCGCCCGCTCGACGAGTTCGCTGGTCCCTGCCGGATCTCCGGGCATCGACAACATTGTTCCTATGCGCATACGGCGACACTAGGCGTGTGCGATCTGCCTGTCGAAGAGCTTGCTCGACTTCGCCCGCTAGACGGCGAAGCGGTTGTAGGTGGGCGTGATCAGAATCTCGTTGAGGGTGACGTGGGCGGGCTGCTTCGCCACGAAGAGAATGAGCTCGCCGACGTCGTCGGCCTGAAGGATGCGGGCTTTGTCCTCGTCACTGACCGGCACCGGCCTGGCGTCGAGGATGGGTGTCGCCACCTCGCCCGGACAGATCGAAGTCGCCCTGATGCCGTTGTTGCGATCCTCGACGAGCAAGCTAGCTGTCATCGCGTTCATCGCATGTTTGGCCGCCGTGTACGCCGGTCCTGTTAGCGGGCTCACGCCCTTGGCCGCCATCGAAGAGATATTGATGATGAGTCCGTCCCCACGATCACGCATGCCGGGGAGGAGCGAATGACAGCAGTAGAAGGCGCCGCTGAGGTCGATGTTGATGACGTCGTCCCAGGCATCGGTCGTGATGACCGGCCAGTTCCGATTGTTGACGTTGATGCCTGCGCTCAACACCGCAATGTCGATCTGCCCGTGCTGTTCGATGATCTGGTCGACGACTGCGGCAACGGCGTGTTTGTCGCTGACGTCGAGCGCTTCCGCTGAAGCGGTTCCGCCTGCCTCGGTGATGCGAGCGACCAGCGAGTCGAGTGGCTCGGGGCGCCGGCCCGACAGCACTACCACACAGCCGGCCTCGGCCAACTTGAGCGCCGCCGACTCGCCAATACCGGTGCCAGCACCGGTGATCCATGCAACTTGTCCTGTGAGATCTCGCATCGGGCAACGGTAGCTGAGCGTTGCCCGTGTCGGGTACGGGTTAAGGACCGGCCCTGGCTCAGTCGCCGGGAGCGAGGAGAAGCGAGTCATATAGCCACTCGTTGAACTGTGTGCCGTCGCGCAGCACGCGGCCGCTCGCGTAGTTCGGGGGCTCGTAGCCCCATGCCGGCTCGCTGAGACTCCGAAGAAACAATCGACGGCGATGGCTGGTCACCACCTCGGTGTGGAGTTCATCGAGATTCCATCGTTGGGACGCAAGCTGTTCAAGCTTGGCTAGTTCGCGGGCGAGGCCTGGGTCGTCAATTCGGTTGAGCATTTCGATCGGGTCATTTGAGAGGTCATAGAGTTGGTCGGGGTCGTCTGGCCCGCCCCCGGTTACGAGCTTCATTGCTCCTCGCTTCACCATGACGAGCGGTCGGATCGTGCCTTCAGCGAGGTTTTCGGCGTAGACCGTGTCGGTGTGGTCTGGGTCGACACCGGTTTCGAGTAGCGGAATTAGGGACGTCCCGTCGAGGTGATCGACCGGTTCGATCTGCGACGAAGGGTCGGCAATGGCGAGCAACGTTGGGAGCACATCGACGTGTGACACGTTGGCCGTTACACGAGTCGCACCGAAGCGTTGAGGGAAATTGACGAGCAGCGGCACGCGGCACGCGTCCTCGAAGAACAGCTTTTTGTACCAGAGGCCACGCTCACCAAGCATGTCGCCGTGATCGGAGGTGAAGATCACGACCGTGTTCTCCTGGTTGGAGGCACGAAGCGCTTCGAGCACTCCACCGACGAGGTCGTCGACGTAGCTCACCGCGCCGAAGTAGCCATGGCGGGCGTTGCGGATCTGCTCGTCGCTCAGTTCCACGCCGCGGAGGCTCACTTCCTCGCGCAATCTTGTGCTGTACGGGTGTGCCTCTGCTTCTGGAATCGACGGAACCCTCGGGAGGTCGATCTCGTCGTCGGTGTATCGGTCCCAGTGCTCGACCGGACACTGGTAGGGAGGGTGCGGGTGAGTGAACGAAACGGTGAGATGCCAGGGCTGGCCTTCTTTCAGCGACCGTCCCCTCGCTAGGTCGAAGAGTTTGGACTTGGTTTGATGCAAGACCTCTTCATCGAAGTCGAGCTGCGGGTTGCGCAACACCGGTCCTGCGGTCGTGAACGCGCGCAGGTCGTTGGCGATCTCGCTGTTTGCCGATTTCGGATCGAAGGTCCAGGCGAAGGTCGAAGGATAGATGTCGGTAGTGTGTCGCTCGTCGAAGCCGTGAAGCTGATCTGGGCCGATGAAGTGCATCTTCCCGATGAGGGCTGTGTGATAACCCGCAGCCCTGAGATAGTGCGCAAACGTTGGGACTGACGAGGCCAGATCCGCAGCGTTGTCATACACGCCAACCTCAGACGCAAGGCGGCCAGACATCATCGCAGCCCGCGACGGCGCGCAGAGCGGGAAGTTCGTATATGCCGCATCGAAGATCACCGAGGTCTCGGCCAGTTTCGACAGATGCGGTGTTTTGGTGACACCGCCGTGCCACGGAAGAACGCTCGCGGACAACTGGTCTGCTTGGATGAGCAAGATGTTCGGTCGTGATAAGTCGGCCATTCGATTCTCCGGTCGTGTCGGCGGTTTGTTTCACTTTGGTCGATGCAGCACAGGGGACCAGACGGATCAGGCTCGCCATCGCTCCCGCCGAGCCGAGGCACGCAGTCGCTACCATAACGAAGCATGACATCGCTTGATGAGGGCACGGCTGCTGACCAGGCCCCGCTAGTCTCGCGCCGAGATGAGAAGACAGCGCAGATCCGAGAGGCCATCATGCTCGCGGCACTTGGCGTCTTCAGCGAAGACACCTTCACCGGAGCCCGTGTTCAGGACGTAGCGGCGCGAGCCAACGTTGCGCTTGGAACGATGTATAACCACTTCGAGAATAAGGAGGATCTCGCAAACGAGGTCTTCCGGCGCTGCAAGTCGCAAAGCACGGCGTATTGCGTCGACCCGAACGC
>JBBKWJ010000280.1:0-7050 GCA_037968895.1 Acidimicrobiales bacterium | reverse complement strand
TGCTCAGGCGGGATGTTGAGGGCGTCGAAGTTGTGCCAGTCGGTCTCGACGTGGGGTCCCTCGGCGACGCGAAAGCCCATGCCGACAAAGACATCTTCCAACACGTCCCAGGCCTGGGTGACGATGTGGGCGTGGCCGATCGGTTGGGTGCTGGGCACCACCTCCGTGAGGTCCATCCGCTCGGCTTCGAGCTGGACGGCTCGTTCTGCCGCCGCAAGCACGGCTTCCCGCTCGGCTACCGCGGCCTCGACGAGCTGCTTAGCGGAGTTGATCGCTTGCCCTGCCGCCTTCCGGTCCTGGGGCTCCAGTGAACCAAGGGTCTTCTTGGCCGCAGTGAGAGGGCCGTCCTTGCCCAGAACCGAGGCCTCGATAACCTTCATTTCGGCGAGCGTCGGCGCGGCCGCGATGGCGTTAGCCGCGTCGTTAGCTGCGCTCTCGGCTGCTTTGATACTGTCAGATTCGGTCATTGGTCTACCTTGCTCGGTGACAGGTCAGCTGTCTATTCGATTTCGACGCTGACGGAGACTTTCGAAACAAACCACAGCGCCGGCGCTGGCCACGTTGAGCGACTCAGTTGGACCTGCAAGTGGGATAGTGATGAGACCGTCGCAGGCAGCAACGGTAGAGGGATCGAGACCGGCGGCCTCGTTGCCGAGGACGAGTGCGGCAGTGGTGAGATCGGCACGGTCGTAGTTAGCTGCGTCTGGACTCAACACGGTGGCGAGGCAGGAGTGCCCATCGTCTCTGAGCTGGCGAAACGCGATTGAGCGGTCGGGCTCAACTACCACTGGAAGTCGAAAGACGGCACCCGCGCTTGCTCGCACCACTTTCGGGCTGGTTGGGTCGACGCAGTCCCCGACCAGCACAACGCCCCCACATCCCGCGGCCTCGGCCGTCCGGATGAGGGTGCCGACATTGCCAGGGTCGCGGACATCGTCTAGCACCAGAACTGACGCCTCGGCGATTAGCTCGCTCCACACCCATTCTGGAGTGACAACAATGGCCGCCACCGGCTGAGGAGAGACCGTCGACAACACGCTCGATAGACCGCCGTCGACAACAAATTGCACCTCAACGCCGAGACTCTCGGCCAGGTCAACCACGTCGTTCTCAGTCTCGGAGTAGACACAGCGCACTTCGAGGTCAGAGCGAAGGGCCTCGGCGACGAGGACAGGACCTTCCGCGACGAAGGCTCGCTCCTGGGAGCGAGCCTTTCGTTGCGAAACGAGGCGCCTGAGTTCTTTAACTCGAGGGTTCTTCGAACTGAGCGCCCCAACAAGCACAAGCAGACCGCGTGATTACGCCGCGGTTGCCTTCGCCGACTTCGCAACCTCGACGATTGCCGCGAATGCCTGCGGATCGCTGACTGCGAGTTCGGCGAGGACCTTACGGTCGACTTCAATCTCGGCCAACTTCATGCCGTTGATGAACTGGCTGTAGCTCATGCCGTTGATACGGCACGCGGCGTTGATGCGCTGGATCCACAAACGACGGAACTCACCCTTACGGGCCCGCCGGTCACGGAATGCGTATTGACCGGCCTTCATTACTGATTGGTTTGCACCAACCAATGTGCGACTGCGATTGCCGTAGTATCCCTTGGCTCGCCGCAGCGTAGTGCGGCGGCGCTTCTTGGAATGTACGGCGCGCTTTACTCTCGCCATTTTCGAATCTCCTTGACTAGAACTTTGTTGGTCGGCTCAGCTCGAAAGCTGTTGCTTGATGCGGGGCTCGTCGGCCTTGGTCACGACGGCTTCTTTGCGGAGCTGACGCTTACGCTTTGGCGACTTCTTCTCGAGGAAGTGGTTTTTGTTACGCTTGCGACGCGTAAGTTTGCCTGTACCGGTCACCTTGAAGCGCTTCTTCGCGCCACTGTGCGATTTCTGTTTTGGCATGACTATCTCCTGGACTGGAATCACACTCACTTGCGCGGTGAGATTCAGAGCTGGGTGAGTTGAACAGCGAGGTGCTACTCGGCCTCGGTAGTTGGCGTTTCGGGAATCGGCGTGTCAGGAGCCTGCGTTTCAGGCGCCTGCGTGTCTGGAGCCTCGGCTTCCGGAACCTCGGCTACGGGAGCTTCAGCCACTGGAGCTTTGACTTCTTTCACCTTGGCTGCGACAGGCTTGTCCTGTGCGGCGGCCTCGGCCCGGTTTGCTTCCTTGGCCTTCTTCTGTTGCTTCTTGCGTGGGTCGGGTCCGAGCACCATGGTCATGTTGCGACCGTCGAGTCGTGGATAGGCCTCAATCTTGGCCAAATAATCCATTTGTTCGGCAATCTGGTCGAGGATTTTACGCCCCAACTGTGGATGACTTAGCTCTCGGCCCCTGAACATGATCGTGATCTTGACCTTGTGCCCCTGGGAGAGGAACTTTTCGACCTTACGGGTCTTTGTGTCGAAGTCGCCACCACCAATTTTGGGGCGGTACTTCATCTCTTTGACGACGACTTGAGTTGTCTTCTTGCGAGATTCTTTGGCTCGTTGTTTCGATTCATAGACGTACTTCTTGTAGTCCATGATTCGACACACTGGTGGATGTGCCTTGTCGGCAACTTCTACCAAATCGAGGTCTAACTCCCGCGCCTTATTGAGAGCTTGCGGCAATGGCACAATGCCAAGCTGCTCGCCATCGGCGGAAATAAGTCGGACTTCTCGAGCTCGGATCTTGTTGTTGATCCGTGTCTCCGTACTGGGGGCAGCTATGGCCGATCACTCCTCATGCAGGTGCAACTCCTCCTGGCTCGTTGAATACAAACGTCTACCGAGAAGGGGCAATCCTGTGGTACCTGGGCGCATTTCGCAATGGCCAGGTGGGGCACTACAACCCACTTCTAGAGAGACAAGCCAGAACGCTAGCACCATTCCGCTGTTTCCACTCCCTGTGAACCGCAGGTTCATGGGTCATTTGACTCAGAAGCCTCTTGGTCCCGGCCGTTAGATCAAGTAGGGCGCGGAATCGACCGAAAACGTTGGTGAAGGACTATGTCTACACCAACAGCGCAGAAGTGGGATCGCCGGCCTTGGTTGGCCGGATTCGTGCGGGTCATCGTGACCGTCGCGCCAATCGCGTTTTCTGTCGTCACGGTTCTTGGTTTTGGACGGATCTGGCAACGGCCAGAAGGCCTTGGCCGAGTGATCGGTTGGTGGATCATCCTGTCTGTCCTTGCAACCGGGGTCATGTGGGTGATGGACAAATGGTTCCGCCGGTTGCTCCCCATCGGCGCACTGTTCAAGCTCTCGCTTGTGTTCCCCGATCGGGCACCATCACGGATGGGCGTAGCGATGCGTCACGGCACCGTCCGCCAACTCAAACGAAATGTCGAGTCTGGCGAATTCTCGAACGCGGCGCCGCAAGCGGCAGCAGAACAGCTCATCGCGCTGGCCGCAACGCTAAACGATCATGACCGGCTCACTCGTGGCCACACTGAACGAGTAAGGGCCTACTCCGTCATGATTGGCGAACAGATGGGACTCGAGGGTGATGAACTCGAGCTCCTCAACTGGTCGGGACTCATCCACGACATCGGCAAGTTGACGGTGCCAGTCGAGATCCTGCAGAAGAAAGGCGCACCGACGGATGCCGAGTGGGGCGTCCTGCGCAAACACCCCGCCGCGGCCGACCTCCTGGTTGAGCCGCTTCGGCCGTGGCTTGGACTGTGGGCCGAGTCTGCGACCCAACACCATGAACGATTTGATGGCAAGGGCTACCCGAACGGGATAGCGGGGCACGACATCACGCTCGCGGGCCGAATTGTTGCCGTCGCCGATGCATACGACGTAATGACCTCGGCTCGTTCGTACAAGGAACCGATGCCAGCCGACGAGGCAAGGAAAGAGCTTGCAGCAAACGCCGGCACCCAGTTCGACCCAGAGGTCGTGCGGGCTTTCCTCACGATCTCGATTGGACGCGTTCGACTCGTGATGGGGCCGCTCTCGTCGCTCTTCCAGATGCCCGTCGGCAACGCCTCACTTGGTGCGGCGGCTTCGTCTGGCGTCAGTGCGGCCGCCGCCATGGCCATTGCTGTTGTTGCTGGCGTCGCCACGCCTCCGGCCCAGGTTGCGGCTCCCGTTCCGGAGATCATCGCGATGGTCGCGCCGTCTGCCGCCGACATCAGTGTCAACGGTCCAGAAGACGGCACATTCTTGGTCGATGTTGCGGCCCATACAACAGAGAGAATCAACTCGATCTACGTGCTGGGTGACCCTAAGCACGGCACTGCGATTGTGTATCCAGACGGAACGGTCGAGTTCACGCCAGACGCCAACTTCAACGGCACCACCACGGTCGACTACGAGGTTTGTTTCGGTGAAGGCGAATGCGACCAGGGAACACTCACCTTCGTGGTCGAACCCGTAAATGACCCGCCCCTGGCGATTGCTGACTCCGTCGAGATTGCTGAAGACACGAGTGCGCTAGTCGATGTCCTCAGCAACGACTCCGATGTTGATGGTGATGCAATCCAGATTGATAGCTACGAACTACTCGCTGATCCGAATCACCGTCTCGTACCCAAACGTCTGATCATCGAAGACGGCAAGCTCGTCGTCGAGCCCGGCCTCAACGATTGGGGCTCGGCCCTCGTGAGGTACACCATCGCCGACCAATCGGGAGCAACGTCAAGCGCAGAGCTGCTGGTCACTGTGAGCCCGGTCAACGATGCCCCGGTCGCCCGCGCAGACGCGCTGACCATGCTCATGGACAGCACGGCAACGCTCGACGTGCTGGGAAACGATTCCGACGTCGACGGTGATGTGTTGACCATCCAGACCGTTACATCTCCTAGCGGTGGTCTCGTTACATCGAACGGCCGAACGGTCAGCTTCACTCCAAACGCTGGGTTTACCGGTATCGGCCGATTCAACTACACAATTCGAGACGTGGCCGGCGAGACTTCTCAATCCAGCGCTCAGATCACGGTGATCAAACCGGCCAGTAAGCTAGTTTTGGCCGCTGACGCCGCGACCCTGTCGGAAGACGGATTTGTTCTCATCGATGTTCTCGCGAACGACAGCTCCTCACCGGCCGCCTTTGCTACCACCACACTTCGGGTCAATACAGTGCCGACAAAGGGATCTGTGGCGAGATCCGGTAGCGGATTCCGGTACGACCCTTATCGTGACGCAGTTGGCCTCGACTCGTTCGAATACTTCGTCTGCGACGTTGACGGTGGCTGTGGAACCGCCTCGGTCACACTGAGGATCGCTGCCGTCAATGATGCCCCTAGTTTTGTTTCGGGCGCAGGTCAAACAGTCTCCGAAGACCCCGGACCCCAAACGGCGCCGGGCTGGATCACCGCCATCAGCCCAGGACCGGCTGATGAGTCTGGCCAGACCGTGACCTTCACGGTTGCCGCAGCCAATCCCGCGTTGTTCAGCGTTCAACCCGCGGTGTCGGCATCCGGGCAACTCACCTACACCACCGCGCCAAACGCCAACGGCATCACCACAATCACAATCACCGCAACCGACAACGGCGGCGGCAACAACACCAGCCCGCCGCAAACAGCGAGCCTCACCATCAACGCAGTCAATGACGCACCGATAGCCGTCGCCGACTCGGTGGTGATCGCTGAGGACCCGGCGGGCGCAGTCGCTTTCAACGTGATCGCCAACGACACCGACATCGACGGCGACACCGTGGTCTATACCTCGGCTAACACCTCAACCATTGTGAACGGTGTCATCACTAACAATCTCAACGGGACGTTCAGCTACAGGCCTAACGAAGACTTCAGCGGAAGCGAGACCTTCACTTACACAATCGGCGATGGCAACGGCGGGACTGCAACGGGCAACGTGACCATCTCCGTCACCCCTGTCCCTGATGCCCCCGTCGCCGTTAACGATGCTCGAGCGGTCGACGTCGATACCCCCCTCGTCGTGAGCGCTCCCGGTTTGTTGGCAAACGACTACGACGTTGACGTCGAAACACTCACGGTCAATACCGTCCCAACCGTTGCGCCGCTCTTCGGCACACTTACTCTCGCTCCCGACGGCGCCTTCCTCTATGTACCAAACTCGGGCTTCTCCGGAACAGACACGTTTGGATACCAGATTTCCGATCCAGGCGGACTCACGGCCTCGGCGACAGTCACTGTGAATGTTGCGAGCGGTCGTGTTCTGCGGAATTTCTACTTTGGCAATAGCGGGTCATCGTCCAGTAACTACGCGCTCGGCACCTCGCCGCCAGCAGCGTCAACTCCGGTCTTCGATGCGGACAGCGACGGATCTCCCGGTCTCTCATTCACAGCCGGCAGCGCCAGTCCGAACGAAACTGACATCACCAAGTTTCAGACGTGGAGCCAGACCGCCGCAGCGCCCATAGAACTCGCCGGACCAGTGACCCTCGAACTCTGGTCATCGGTCGAGGACTTTGACGACGATGAAGTGGGACATGCTCGGGTCTTTCTCTACGACTGCCTCGGTGTGACTTGCACCGAGCTTGCGAGAACTGGTTTGCACATCGATCCGTGGAACGCCGGTGTCGCCAACTTCGTCTTGTATCAGATCGACCTCGGGTCCGTGACTCACACTGTTGCCGCTGGACGAAACCTGGTCGTTCGCCTGCAGTTCCAGCACGAAGACATGTGGGTCGCAATGACGGCTGACTACCCGACCAGGCTCTCAATCACGCTGGCAAACCAGGCGCCAATCGCGGCTAACGATGCAGCCTCCATCCTCGAAGAATCCGGCACCCGAAACATCGCCGTTTTGTCCAATGACGTCGACCTCAACATCAACCCCAATTCGGTTGCAGTCACTTCGACTCCGTCCGCTGGCGTCGCCACCGCAGTCGGCGACGGCACCATCAACTACACGCCAAATCCGAACGCCAATGGGATCGACACGTTCACCTATCAGGTTTGTGACCTCGGTGGCCTGTGTGATTCTGCAACCGTGACGGTGACTATCACCGCAGTCAATGATGCGCCAACGTTTGTCGGCGGCGGCAATGTGACGGCAAGCGGCGTTGGGCCGAACTCGTTTGCGGCATGGGCCAGCAGCATCTCTGCCGGTCCACCAAATGAAGCGGCGCAAGTGCTGAGCTTCAC
>JBBKWJ010000279.1:0-12848 GCA_037968895.1 Acidimicrobiales bacterium | reverse complement strand
CAATGGTGTTTCGACGTTGCGTCGATTGCTGGCTCCACCCGCCTTCGTTACTCGCTGATTCTCGGACCAGGGCCGTCAGGAATCTCGGGGGCCATTGAGAGGATGCCAGACAAGGAACCAAAGATCCTTGCCCGCAGAGTCGCGGAGCACCGAGCCAACATGCAACGAGTTGTCGATGGCATCAAGGCCGAACTCCACGTTGAACGCGACCCAGACAAGGCAAAGGCGCTGTTCGCCGACGGCTAACAGCGATCGCCGGTAGCGTGTTGCCACACTGAGGTTGGAGACTGACATGGCAACGTGGACACAAGCAGGCAAGGCACGAACCGAGTTCGCAGACATGATTGCGACACTCACACCCGAGCAACTCCAGCAGCCGACGCTGTGCAGCGAGTGGGATGCCAGAGGTGTTGCTAGCCACATGGCAGCCTTTGTCGAGACCAGCCTTCCTGGATTCTTCATGGCGATGGTGAAGGCTGGATTCAATCCAGAGAAGGGCCTTGGCTCCATGGCGGCCAAGCAGATGAGCCGCCCCGTCGATGATGTGATTGATTCACTACGGACCAAGTCGACGAAGTCGGCCGCGTTGCCAGTATTCCCCGAGATGATGACGGTCGCTGACGTGGTTATCCATACACAAGACGTCAGGCGGCCCCTCGGACTTCCCGGAGTCATCGACGAATCGACACTTCGGAGTGTTCTTGACTTCCTCACGACACACAAAATGGCGACCACGCTCGTAGAACGCCGTGACCTTGACGGAATCAAGTTCAATGCGACCGACATGGACTGGTCGTTTGGAACTGGCGACGAAATCACGGGTACCGGCGAAGCGCTCATGATGGCAATCGCGAACCGAGACGTGACCAGCGAACTCAGCGGTGCTGGCCTCGCCAAGTGGAGCTAGCCGACACTGGAGAATCTCGCGAGCACGAGCTATTTATTGTCGAGGGCCTTTCCGCGGCGAACGCCATCGGCAATGTCGTCGACCCAACGAATCAGTTTGTTTACGCAATGCAGGGCAAACCGCTCAATGCCGCGCGTGCACGCGGACGCGAGATAGCGAAGAACGAACGCGCGAACGAACTCATGCGCCGGATCCTGAGAAACCGAGCGGAGGGATTCGACCCTGATCACATTCCGTACTCAAGGGTGATCCTGTTGGCCGACGCTGATGTCGATGGCGTGCACGCCAAGGCGCTTCTGCTTTTGTTGATCAACCACTTGCTACCCGATCTCATCACGAACGGCATGTTGTTTACCGTAAGGGCGCCCCTCTTCGCCGTACGGTGCGCCGAGATGCAGGGTTCGGCCTACGCCTACTCAGCCGACGGGCACAACAGCGTCTTACGCCAGTTGGCCAAGAAGAACGCAACGGGTGTCGAGTCCAATCACTACAAGGGAATCGCCAGCATGAATAGCGACGACATTTGGGATGCGTGCATTAATCCCGACACTCGTCACATGACGCCACTAGACGAGAGTCACGTGGCGGCTGCTCTTGCGGTATTGAGGTAGCGGCTCAGTCCGACAGGATCGAGGATCGCAATTTTCCCTCGGGACGTGGACACCAGCCCGGCATCACGAAGATCGCCAAGCGCTCGAGCCGCGGCCTCCCTCGTGCAGCCAACCCATGCCGCAAGCTCATCCTGAGTTACAGACAGCACCGGTTGCGCGTCAGGAGGGCCGTGCCGTTTGAACTTGGCGGCGAGATCGATGAGTTGGTGCCCGACCCGTTCGACGGTGCCCTCCGAGGTTCGTGCCGATAATCGAGCGTTCAATCGCCGAAGGTGAATCGATAGCTCTTTCAACACGAGCAACGAGACCTCTGGAGCCTGTTCGAGTTCGTCCAAGAATGCGGGCCCTGGGAGTGTGGAGATGATGGTCCGTTCCATGGCCATTGCCCCCGCAGAGCGTCGCGCGCCGTCGATACACGACAGTTCGCCGAATCCCTGAACTGGAATTTTGGAGCCAACAATCACCTCACGGCCGCTCGGCGAAGTGATGAAAAGATTGACCCTGCCCTTGACGCATGCGTATACGACAGTCGACTCGTCGCCCTCGCAGAACAACAACTGACCACGCTTAAGCGTGCGTTCTGTGCCGCGAGATGCGATGAACTCACCTAGCGTGTTTCGTGAATTGTCCATCATTATCCCCCCAACGTGACGGCGGTTACGGAGATTCGTGAGCACATTGATCATGATGCAGTCAAGCGGTCCGCCTGTCCGAGCCAGTCTGACAGGTCGCATCGCTCCCCGCCGCTCCGATCTGAAAGAGATTCTCATGCTCGCTATCACCGTGACCCCCGATCGCTCGTCCGCATCATCTGCCACCTCAAACATGATCGACCGTCATTGGGGTGCATCGAATGTCAAGCGCCTGGTTACCCGACGCCACCGAGGCTTCCCGAGCTTCATCGATTCGCCAGAGCTGCGCAGGGAACATGACAACGCCGTCCTGCGGTCCGATCTCGCCGTCAGCGCCTCCCACTTCCGCTTCTGACGAGACCCCTCATTGCCAGCATCGATGCAGGTTCTCAAGCATTGCGTTGAACTGGAGGTATATGGTTCGTCAGAGGGGGAGTGTCGATGAAGAGCGAGACGGCAATAAGGCCATCTTTGGCCGACAAGATCAAGTGCCGGTTTTTGGTCATGATGCGAATGTCACATCAACGAACGCTCGAGGTGAAGAGCGGACCGCGATTCCGGAAACGAGTGGTGCCGACGACTTCGGGGCCGCGGCTCATCGCTGCGGCCCGCCAATATCGAGGCATCGGCTGGCTGCCGAGCGCTCTGCTCGCTCCCGACACCATCCCGCGAGAAGCAATGCTGCGCCCTGGCTATGCCCTGCCGTACTACATGTTTGGCAAGATCGGTTGGAAGGCGTATGGCATGTCCCCGATCAATCCAGACCTCCCATGGGACCCTAAGAGCTCTTGGAACGACGCATTCCCTAAGGGGCCAATCGATTGGGGCGACCCGATCGACGACCAAATCTTTACGAGTCTCCGGCTTCAGGGCCCAAATCCGTTCATGCTCAAGCGAGTCGTAGATGATTCCGCCGACGATGATCAGGCGACAGCTGAGTTTGAGCTTGACTTCTCTCAGCTTTTCGATGGCGTTTTCGATCCAGTTGTGGCCCGGTTTCGGGTGCGAGCAGGTGTGCTCGAACCAACATGGATCTCCATTGGCGACCGACGGTACGACCGAGGCGAGGACGGCTGGGATACCGCAAAGCGAGTCGTGAACGGGCTAGATGCGAGATACGCCGCCTTCGTGCGCCATTTGCTGAACTCCCACCTGATGGTCGGCCAAGCATATGCGTTGGCCGCATACTCTCTTCCGGTTTGGCATCCGCTGCGAGCGTTCATGGACTTCTTCACCTACAGCACGATGCACGTCAACCAGATTGCTTTTACATCACTGCTCACGACTGACAGCTACTTCCTCCGGTCTCATTTCATCACGCCAAAGCTGGCTCGTGGCCTGATCGAGAATGCAATGGCCGCATTCGACTTTGACGAGTGGATCGCGCCGCGAGACCTGGCCAAACGCGGGCTCGGGGAGATTGAGGGCCATCCATACGCCGAAGATGCCATGCTCGTATGGCCGGCAATCGAGCGAGTTGTTGAAGGCCACCTAAACGACCTCGACATAGACGACGAGTCGGTTCGGACCGACCCTCATCTCGCAGCGTGGTACGCCACGCTTACCGAGGTGTTGCCAAACTCGAGCACCGTGCCAAAGTTGACCAGCAGGCAGTCGCTGGAAGACCTCATGGCGGCGCTGATCTACAACAACGTGATTCACGAAATCTGTGGCAACCTCAACCCTCTGCTCGGCTCTCGCGATCATGCGGACAAGGCGGCGATCTCCTTTGAGGGTCTTGTCGCACTGACTGACATGACAGCGGCGCAACCAATTCCGAAAGCGGCCGACGCCTTGCTGATGGATCAGGCTGCGTTCGTGAGTGGCTTCAACGTTGCGGGAAACGCGCTGCTCACTATTAATGCGCCGCGCTACATCGACGATCCAAAGCTGCAATTGACCGTGAAGCAATTACAGAACGATTTGAGCGATGCCGCCAAGGTGATCGCACAACGTAACGAGGCAAGGAAGATACCGTTTCGAGCAATGGAACCCCACCGCTGGGAGGCGTCGATCAGCTTCTAGCTGACAACGAGATTGTTCGCTGGCGTCGTGTGTCGGAAGAACATACGGTCGCCCGCGACCGAAGAGACGAAGCGACTCTCGGAACTAATCGTGCCGATACACAGATCGGTGCCATCCTCGCCGTCACCAACGGCATCGACGTAGTAAAGCGTTGCACCCTCAGGAATCGTCGCGAGTACATCACGAAAGTCGTCGTACTGCCGGTTGCGAAAGATGCGTCGCACGTCGGCGTGGGGACGAAACACCAGACGCTTAGGAATGATCGGCTCGGCGACGGCCACGCCACTTTGTGAGATTTCAGCGAGATGGTTGATTGTGAGATGACGCGGGTTCTTGGCGACCCGTTTAAAGAAGAACTGCATCGCCCGTTGCGGGCGGCGGAGTTCCTCGTGCTCATCGCGTAGATCGTGTGTGAACGTATTGGCAAACAGATTGAAGTCGCGGCCCTGGCCAACGGTGTGATTCATTGCGAGAAGGTCCAACGAAGGGTTTCCATCGACGAACAACTTGAGGCCAATTCCTGGCGTGATCGCCTTCTTTGCTTTCGGTGGAATGGCTAGTGACAGACGAAGGATCCCCCTCGCTCCACCTCGCGGCGGCCCGGCCAAAACTCCGGTAAACCTGCTTGCTTCGTTCGTTGTGAAGATGATGGCAGCGGTGGCGCCTGCGGTATGGATAATTTTCGGCCTTGCCGGTTCCATCATGTCGTCCGTGCGGCGAAATGTCTTAACAAGACGCGACGGGAACAAGGCGACCGAAGCCATCTGTCGGGGGCTGGCCATGACAAGGTCAGGGCGCTCTACCGCCGGATACTCAGTCTTCAGAATCAGATCGTGCCAGAAGACCCGTGCCTTTTCGTCAGCGGTCAGTGCTTCGAATCCTGGTGGCGTCGCGAGCCCTTGATCCGTTGAGGTTGTCATGAGGTCTCCTTCAGTTCGAAACTGGCTGCCGTAAGCGCCTCGATCGCGAGAAGCGAGGCATCGCTGATCGTGAGGTGGCTTCCTCCGAACATCAGCTGGTCCACATCGTCGCCGACGGCACGCTGTATCGCTCGGATCGCGTTCGCCCGGGGCACATGCCCGTTGGCTGTCATTGCCCCTAGCAAACGAGCCCCGATCTCGGCACGGTCGGTCCTCGCGAGCACAATTGCGATGACGCCGAAGAGATGGCTCGTTCCGGCGACGTAATGTTGCGCACGAGCTTGGATGATGGACTCTAGGCAGCGATCGACGACAGCGTGGAGGTCGCCGTGTGACGCAGTGAAATGGAGTTCTAAACCGACAATCAAATGCACGAGTAGGTGGTTCTGGCTGAGCGATCGAGCGGAATCGAGCCCTGCGTCCCACTCCGTGAGTGCTCGATCGATACCGTCGAATGAGGCCGCCATGCCACTGGCCCAATGCGCCAGCGCAATCGCGCTGGCGCTGCCCGATGACGCGGCATCGCGGCGCAGGCCCGCGGCGATGGTCGCCGCTTCAGGCGAAGGGTTGTTTGCGCAGATGTGAAAAACCCTCATTCCAGCGGCCCAGAGACGACTTTCCGGCGAGGTCGAGTCGTCGAGGTGAGTCAGCCACGACATAGTCAGGTCATCGCTGGCCTCCGAATCAAACACGTTGTTGAGGGATTCGGCTGCAAGCGCCTGGCGGCAAAATCCGAAGCGATCGCTTGGGTCGAGGGCTAGACCCCTGTTGGCGTAATCGACACTCCGGCTGTCAACCGTCATGTAGGCGCCGATCGCCCGCAGTCCGAGAAGCGAACCAATGTCAGGATGGTCGTCGACGGTTGGAGGTGTGAACAGTTCTTCGACCCAGGTGAAGATCTCGAACCGCATCGAAAAGCTGGCGTACCAGCCGAGCTCTAAGATAAGACTGGCCGCCTTCTCTGGTTTGCCGATCGCAACGAGATCCTCGACCGCTGCCCGCAAGTTTGCCCAGTCGAGGTTGAGGGTTTCCCAAACCTCGGCCTCGCCCTCGGTGAGAAGCTTGCCTCCTTGCGCTTTTGCAAGTGCCCCGTAATGGGCGGCGTGTCGAAGGCGGTAGTCGCTGCTGTCGCCGCTCGCATCGAGTTGTTCTTGACCGAACTGGCGCAGGGTGCCGAGGAGTCGAAAGCGGACCTGTCCGGCACGACGCTGGCTTACTACCATTGACTTCTCAACGAGAGCCATGATGAGGTCGAGAACATCCCGCTCGACGACGAGGTCGAGATCGGCGCACACCGCCTCAACCGCGTGTAGCGAGAAGCTGCCAGCGAACACAGAGAGTCGATCGAAGAGGGCGGCCTGGGGCGGAGCTAGTTGTTCGTATGACCAAAGGACAGTGTCACGCAGGGTCTCATGTCGACCCCCCGCTCGACCGCCTCGGAGGACCCGGAAACGATCTTCGAGGCGGTCAACGAGTTCAGCTGGCGACAGAATTCGAGCCCATGCGGCGGCGAGTTCAATGCCGAGTGGGATGCCATCAAGCCGCTCGCATATCTCGCGTATGTGGATGAGATCGGCATCGTTGGCCTTGAACGTATGGTCACGTTCAAGCGCTCGCTCAAGAAAAAGATCGACAGCAGATGACTTTGTATCGAGTGGCGGAAGTCCGAAGAGCTGTTCAGCCTGATAGCTGATCGGCTCTCTTGAGGTAGCGAGAATCCGAGGCCCCGCCAGTCCGAGTATCTGCTGGATCAGCGTTCTGGCCGAAAGAGAGACGTGCTCACAGTTGTCGAGAATGAGAAGTAGTTTGCGGCCGCTCATGTAGTCGATGATGCTCTCGGCAAGAGTCATACCAGGCTGGGAGCGAGCGCCGAGCGCCTCGGCAACGGTGTCTTCGAGGGCGTCGCCATCATTCAAGGGGACAAGGTCGCAATAGACGACGCCATCGGTGAACGTCTTCAGGACTGCGTGCCCAAGTTCGATGACGAGGTGCGTCTTGCCGACGCCGCCGGGGCCGACAACGGTTATTGCCTGGTGCTGATCGAGTAGGTCGCTGACTTGCTCGATCTCGGCGGACCGTCCAATCAAGCGGTGAATGAGTGGGGGGAGGTTGGTGGTAATCCCAGTTCGCGAGCGGAGCTGCCTGTCATCGATTATCAGGTCGGTTGCGAAGACAAGATGAATGGTGTCAGTGCCGATGCCCTTAAGGCGGTGCTCTCCCATTGAGCGAAGCTCGAACGCACCCAAAAATGCGGCGAGTCTGTCGCTCACCGCAATCTGATCACCATTGGCCGAGTCCATAATCCGAGCCGCCCAATTGACGGAGCGCCCGTGGTAATCGCCTTCGGTGGCGATTCCTTCGCCAATATGAAGCCCCATGCGGACCTTAAGTCGGTCGAGGCCCTCCCACTCGTCATTCTGAAGGCGGATCTGTGTCTCGACCGCTGCTGCGGTGGCGTGGTCTGGTGACGTGAAGACAGCGGCGAATCCATCGCCGGTGTTCTTAAAGGCAACCCCTTTGTGCGCAGCGATGACCTCTTGGATAATTTTGTCGTGCCTCGCGAGCGCCTTTGACATCCCGTCAGGATCACGTTCCCAGCGCGGGGTGCTTCCCTCGATGTCGGTGAAAAGAAACGTGAGCATTCCTGAAGGAAGTGATGTCATGAGGCGTTGATTTTCCTTACTCGTCGAAAGGTTGGCGAGGCGGCCGTCGCTGACTGGGGAGTCCACGAGGCTGACAACGGCTTGCGGCCAAGGATCTTCTCGGCCAGTTCTCGGAAGGCGTCGGCCTCATCGTCTTCCCACTTACCAGGCAACTTGGCCAACGACACGCGAAGGTCGGCGTTCGGTGCGCTGTAATTGACCTCAAGCAACTGGTCGATATCTGCTCTCTCCTCAGTGACGTCGGCAAGTGGCCCCTTCGCGACGAGCAGGTTGAACGCCAACTCGATTCGCTGCGACGGAAGAAGCGTGCCGAGGTATTGCTGGAGCACCGTCGCCGCGCTGGCGTCATTAACATCGCCTGCACCAATCGAGTAGCGGTGGGCCACGTCAGCCGATAGTAGGTTGCCGTTGCTTGGGTCTATCTTGGCCGCCCAGTCAAGCAAGCGGAACGCTTCATCTCGATCAATATCGGTTCCCGTCGCGGCAAGGAAATTGGCGAAGTGCACGAGTGTTCCGACGGAGACGGTGGCTTCAGACCTCGCTGCAAATAGATAGTTCTCTCGGGCCACAAGCTCGTGACGTTCGGCGGCAGCAATGAGGGCCTGACGCCGGTCAAGCGGGGCGTCGGGCGTCAGTTTCGCGATCGCGGCACGAAACTGTTGGGCCCTTCGATCATTGGCGAAGGCATAGCCACCGACTGCATCTGAGCGACTTTGGCCGAGAACGGTTACGGAATCAACAGTTCGCTCGAAGGTGTCTTCAGCCCGCCGGAATGCCTTGATGGCTTCTTCAACCGCGTCAATCGAGAGTAAATAGTGTCCAAAGGGAATAATCCCTTCGACCAACGTGGTGTTCCTACCGACGATGTTCCGCCGGATCCCTGACCGACTGAGGTATTGAGGAAGCGCCTTCCCGGCAACAAGCAGAATCCCTACCGTTGCCGCCACGGCTAACACCGACGACCAAGTGGTGAGATCGAGTCGGGAGACGACGGCCAATGACCAGCGGGGGCGGATTGAGGCAACGATGATGATTGTGAGATAGACGATCATGGCTCGGAATTGCAGTGGGACAAGCTCAGTTTCATACAAACGAGCGGTTGCCTCTTGTTCGGCCTCACGATTGTCCCAGCTAGCCCACAGCGCCTGTCCCAGATTGACGAGCAGGAGGGCGATGCCGATGTAGCCAATGGCGGCCACCCATTCATTTACGGTGGGCGACAGCTTTTCTGGCACGTACTCATAGAACGAAAACGTGAGGAAGTAGATCGGTCCCCATTCGATGAGCCCGTCCGGCCCAGCGAGAAAGGCGTAGATGGAGTCGACGACATCCTTGGAATCCGACCAGGTTCGAAGTGGAAGCAGAACGCCGGCGATCAGGCTCATCCAGGTGACAAAAGTGCGCCAACCAACCCGCCAGCGACGTTGAAATCCGTAGTTCGCATTGTCGAATCGCATTGCCTCGGCCTGTATCGGGATCTGCGCTGCGCTCAGCAGTTCGATTCCGACGTATGTGAGGCACTCGTCGCGATTGGCGAGGTACGCCGTGTGGTCTCGTACCGTTGAGCCGAGATTCGAAACTCGCCATGATTCCGGACGGGCTTCGACGGTGGTGCGGGTTGATCCAGCGGGTACGGGGTCTTTCGACGCGTAGATATCGATCCATCGCCTCGCCGACGAAGCGAGATCGCTTGAGATTTCAGGCACGTCGAGGAGACTGATGTAAAGAATGCCGACAAAACCAGCGGACACGCTGATAGCGGCGAACAATGGGATCAAGCCCTGTTGGCGATAGATCGACCATGTCACAGCAAGTCCGAGGGTGATGGCGATCGGTATGAGCGGGAGCCGAGCATCGCCGACGACCCGATAGGGCCTGGAGAGCCGGTCGAGCCAAGGCCACCTTTGTTTCGCCCGGGCCGAAGTTGGGGAAGACTCCTCTGGCGCAGGGTGGGAATCGACGCCTGGCTTTGGCTCGCGCCAACTCGCTTCCTGCCCGAAGAGAACGGCCAGCATGAGCGCGATTCCAAACGCCATGATGGCACCCATGCCGATCAAGCCGATGAATCGACGTTGGTCGGCGAGGTATTTGATACAGATAGCGGCGACCGTAGCTGCAACGGGGACGGCGAGCGAAGCCGCTCGGAGTTCTCGGAACTTCCGTTCCGAACGCAGGTGAGAAAGCGCTTGAATCTTGCCCAGTCCGGAGCCGACAGATACAAATGCGTCGACTGGCTCGATGAGTTCTGCCGGTTGCTCTGCCACTTCCTCGAGCACCTTGTAGGTGATCGCAGCACCCTGACTGTGAGCGATAATCACAATCCTCGGGCACCCCTGGGCCCGAAGCCAAGCAATGCCTTCGACGATTGGTTGTTTGATTGCGCCGGCATGAGTTGGGCTTTCCACAAGCCGCTGGCTGTCGCCGATCGTGCCAACTGCGATGAGCTGCGCCCGACTCACTAGTTCCCGCAACGCAGGAAACGGCAGCATTGAGGCGATGTATTGAAGCATGAGCAGAACGGTGAGGATTGCGAGTAATACAGGGGACGAGGCAATCACAACCACGGTGAGCAACACCATGACCACGATCCGGACGATCTCATAGATTCGGTTAGCGCCAGTGGCTACGTTGAGGCGTCGGCGAGCGCTAGCCACTATCGCGTTCGCTTGCATGGCGGTCGTGGCGGGAACGGATTTAAAGCTCCAGCTCCATAGTTTGAAGAACGGCGGTGGTTCGAAGGAGCCAGCCCACCAGCCCTCAGCGAACAGCCATTTGTGGTCGTCGCGGTCGTCGGCCACGAACGAAACGTCCAGTGCGAGGTTCGGGGGGACCGAGGCTGGCGGGTTTAGCGACACATCAGAGACCGTCGCGCTGCCGACTGTGCTCCGATTGTCGCGCGCCTGCCAGGCCGTTACCCATGCAACCAGACCATCCGCCCATTGGGTCAGCGTCGCTCCGCGTTTCTGATCGCCGATCCCATGCACAACGAGGACGCCGAGGTCGTAACGGCGCGGCTGTTCGAGGTTCTCCGTGTCGCCCGACACGTCCCCCACGTCGTCCATAATTCCCCTGCTCAAATCTAGTCGCAATGGAAGAGTCCGTCGACCACAACACTCAACTGGCGTCAGTGACCGTGGACCCTTGCCCCGACCCTTACCTTTGGCCGATGATTGGTTCCATGACAACTCCGTCTCAAGCGACCTCTTCCCTCGACATGGCACTGGTGTGTTCCAATCTCAGCAAGAGCTTCGAGGACCGACTCGTTGTCGACGACGTAAGTTTTGAGGTCGCGGCGGGCGAGACCTACGGATTACTTGGGCCGAATGGGGCGGGCAAGACAACGACGATCTCGATGCTGTGTGGTTTGCTCAAGCGAGACTCGGGTTCGGTCATGGTCAACGGCATCAATCTCGATGCTGATGCTCGCAGTGCCAAGGCAACGATCGGCTACGTTCCTCAGGATTTGGCGATCTATCCCGATCTGTCGGCAACCGAGAATCTCAAGTTCTTCGGTCGCCTCCAAGGGATGCGCAGCGCCTCACTGGCTTCTCGCGTCGGCGAGGTGCTTGAGACCGTTGGGCTCACCGATCGAGCCGACGACCGGACAGACGAATTCTCGGGTGGAATGAAACGACGGCTGAATATTGGCATTGGGCTGCTTCACAAACCGAAGCTGCTTGTGCTTGATGAGCCGACTGTTGGGGTCGATCCGCAGAGTCGAGATGCGATTCTGGCTAGCGTTGCGCAGCTTGGGGCCGAGGGAATCGGAGTCCTGTACACGACCCACTACATGGAAGAGGCCGAGCGACTCTGTGATCGGGTCGGGATCATCGACGAGGGTCGACTGGTGGCTGAAGGAACGCGGCGCGAACTCGTCACCCTCGTCGGCCAACACGACTGGATCCGTCTAACGATTGATGGAAGAAGTGACGGTCTTCATGAACGTCTCCGCGCACTCCCGCTCGTCGCAACCGTGACCGCAGAAGGCAGTGTCCTTTCGTTGGAAGTGAATGATGGACACCATGCGCTCGCCGACGTCATTCAGACCGCCGCTGCTGGCGACGTGCGGATTGTGAGCGTCGAGTTGGTCGAGCCCAACCTTGAGACAGTGTTTCTTCATCTCACTGGCCGGGCTCTGCGCGACTGACAGCCAACGCCCTCCGTTTGTTACGACGTTTCAGCTCGCCGCATCACGAAAGTGGCGGCGAGAAGGAGCACGATCGCGTAGCCAAGCAGCACACCAAGTTCGGTTGCGACATCGGTAATACCGCCGCCTCGTTGGATGATTTCCGTGAATGCGTCAATAGCCCACGCATGCGGGGTGATGTGGGCGACGGTGCGAAGGGTGTCGGAGAAGACCTCAAGCGGCACCATGCACCCGCCGATCGCCGCAAACGACAGTCCAACGGCGATGCCAGCAGCGGTTGCTTGGTTCTCGTTTCGCAGAAGCGAACCGATGAGCACCGCCACGGCCGTAGCCACCAACGAAAATACGGCGATAACCGAAAGCGATGCTAACCACGAGCCCCAGTTGGCGCCGAAAAGCAAGGTGGTTGACAGCGCGATCACAATGCCCTGAAGCGCCGAGGTCCCGAAGCGGCCGAGGACGAGACCACCGAGAACCTCGGTTGCGCTAGCTGGGGTTGCCAACATTCGGCGTGTAACTCCGAGGTTGCGTGATTGGATGAGGGCTGCCGCCGCGATCATCCCGGAGAGGAAGAGGAAAAGGACGAGCTCTTGGGCGGCGACAGTACTGAACCCCTCGGCGTCAGCGAAAGCTCTACCGTCCGCGTCGAGCATCGCAACCGAGGTTCCGCGTACTGACGCCGCGACGTCGCTCGTGATGTTGGTTGCATCGGCGAAGGTCACGCCGGCTTCAGCCGAGACGAATCTGGCGGCCCGAAGTACAGAGTTCTGCTCAGCAATGACCGCAGCTACTAGCCCCTGTTGCTCAAAGCCGCTCGATGCGGGTAGCGAGACGAATTCAACTGTTGCCGATCCGCCAGAGATCAGCGTGTCGCCGTAGGCATCGGGCAGCACAACAATCGCCGTCAGTTCCTCCCTCTGCAGTAGCTCGACTGCTTCATCGA
>JBBKWJ010000278.1:0-21900 GCA_037968895.1 Acidimicrobiales bacterium | reverse complement strand
CTGTTGACATGCCCTCAGCATGGCCGGAAATACCCGATAGAACTACACCGATGCCCCGCCACCCCCTCAGCGACTTTCGCCCCGCCGTCCGCAACGCGCTGCCGTGGATCCTTGGCGCTCGATTTATCAGCAACACTGGAAACCGGTTCCCCTATTCGTTCCTTGGCCCTCTTTCTCGCGGCACCGGCTTCTCGGTCGAAGGCATCGGAGCGCTTCTGGCGTTGCGTGACCTTTCAGGCCTTACGGCGCCAGCAATCGGGAAGCTTGCCGATACCAGAGGCACCGAACGACTAATGCGAACCGGCGTGATTCTCGCCGTTGTCGCGCTCATGCTCAGCGCATTTGGTGCGTGGCCGTTCGTAATCGGAACGCTCGTCTTCGGCTTCTCGAAGGTCCTCTTTGACATCGCTATGAACTCGTGGATCGGACACGAGGTGGCCTACGACATGCGGGGGCGGGCGGTGGGTATGACCGAGCTCACCTGGGCCGCGGCGGCCCTCGTCGGTATACCCATCTGCGGCCTCCTGATTGGCGGATTGAGCTGGCGGGCAGCGCCAGCCGTCCTCGGTGCCGTGGGCGTACCAGTCGCGTTCGGCGTGCGGCACACGCTGGTCACGACGCTCGCTCATGAAGACCGGGAGCAAGGAAAACTTCGACTCACTCGGCCAGTCGTTTTCACGAGTGGCGCTATCGCCATGGTAGCGATGAGCAGTCAGTACGTCGTTGTCACCCATGGGCTTTGGCTCGAAGACACCTATGGCTTTAGTCCCGCACGCGTTGGTTTTGCGGTCATCACGATCGGCCTTGTCGAAGCGACAGCAACCATTGGCAGCGCCCGATTCACCGACCAACTCGGCAAACGAAACTCGATAATCATTGGTTCGGTTGTGCAGCTCGTGGCGATTACCGGACTCGCTCTCGTACCGGGCCCGCCATTGTGGCTTGGGCTTTTCGGACTTGGTCTTGCGTTTCTCGGCTTCGAGTTCGTGTTCGTCTCGGCGCTTCCTCTCATTGCCGAACTAAACCCAGCAGCCAGAGGTGCCACAATAGGCGCGGCAATCGGACTCGTTACGCTCGCTCGAGCGACGGGGAGTTTCACGGGGAGCATCCTTTATGAACAACGAGGCTTTGGGGCAGTGATGGGCCTCTCTACAGGGCTAGCGGCTGTGTCATTGCTTCTCGTGGCGGTCGGCGTTCCTGAACCGAAGGCAGCGTGACCACGAGGCAGTGGCAAGCCGCGCTGTTCGCAGTTGTGCTTGGCGCAGCAGCTTGTTCTTCTGACCGCGAGGCGACAGTTGACAGCACAGTTGCTGACCAATCGGCCACCACAGCGGCGACCGAGAGCGTCGTGTCCTCTGCCGTCACCGAGACCAGCACTGTCGATCCGACCGGAGGCGCACCAAGCAGCGAGGCGCACGGCGTCGGCGATCCGCTCTTTCCCGATGCCGGTGCAGCCGGCCTCGACGTACGGCACTACGACCTCGTCATCGATGCCACAGACGGCGGCTTCCAGGCCGTGGCCACCATCGATGTCACCATCATTGACCCGGCACTCGACGAGATCTCATTCGACTTTGTCGGCCCAACCGTGACGTCGGTCGACCTCAATGGTGCCGACGTTCCTTTCAACCAGACCGACATCGAAATAAACATTGCTAGCGACGGTTCAGCCGAATCGACGGTGACCATCGTCTACGCAGGTGTCCCGGAGCCCCTCGATGCTGGCATTGGCTTCAGTCTCGTTGGTTGGCAGTCAAAGCCTTGGGGCTCATTCGTCGTTTCTGAGCCGACGGGGGCAGCGACATGGTTTCCCGCCAACGACCACCCGTCGGACAAGGCAACGTTCACCATGGCCGTCACCGTCGATGAAGGGCAAACCGCGGTGGGCCCCGGTCCCCTCCTCCCCTTTGATGGCACCACTTTCCACTTCGCGCCATCCGATCCCCTGGCGCCTTACCTCATGTCGCTGGTGATCGGTGAGTTCGAGGTCACCGAGACTGTCGGAGCTTCCGGCGTACCCATCAAGACGACGACGCATGTACTGGTCCCCGACCGTCCGCAGGATCTTGATCAGATGGTGCTCGACCTTGAGGCGCTCTTCGGTCCGTATCCGTTCGACAGCTACGGCGTCGTCGTCGTTCCCGAGTACCTCGGATTTGCTCTCGAAAATCAGACGCTTAGCCTGTTCGATCTCGACACGTACCGCTCAAGGCAAATCCACGTTCATGAGATCGCGCACCAATGGTTCGGCAACTATCTCTCCCCCGCGGAGTGGGACGACATTTGGCTCAACGAGGGTTTTGCGACCTGGGTCGATACGTGGTGGAGTGCCAACGGTGACTACGCTGCCTTCGATCGACTGATCGCTGAGGTCCCGGCCAACTTTCTCGGCCCTCTACGGCCGACCAACACCCAAGAACTCTTCGGCACTTCGGTCTATATCAGAGGAGGCCTAACCCTGGAGGCCTTGCGCCGCACCATCGGGCAAGAGTCGTTTGAAGCCTTCGTCCAAGAGTGGCTCCGACGCTACGGGGGCGGCTCCGCTTCGACGGAAGACTTCATTGCGCTTGTCAACGAGCTGCACGGTGGCGACGCGGCGACGCTGGTAACTGAGTGGGTCGAGTCCGAAGCGGTCCCTTCGCTTCCCCCGCTGTAGCCTGCCTCGATGAGTCGGCGCGGCATATACCCAGGATCATTCAACCCACCGACGGTGGCGCATCTGGCGATCTCCGAAGCGGCGGCGTGTCAGTTTGAACTCGACGTCGTGGTGTGGTCGCTCAGTTCGACAACGCTTGGCAAAGAGCACGTTGAGCATCCCCGGTTTGCCGATCGAATGAGCGTCGTCGAACAAACGGTTGCTCGCTCGTCGTTCCTCGCGTTCCAGGTCACCGACGTCCAGTTACTCGTCGAACTTGCGGCCGGCTTCGATGTGCTCATCATGGGTGCCGACAAATGGCAACAGATCAACGAGCCACGGTGGTACGGGGGCACCCGCGAGCGAGACGAAATGCTAAAGCGGCTTCCCCAACTCGCAATTGCTGAGCGCCACCCATTCGAGGTGCCAGAACACGCGAGACTCGATCTTCCAGCGTCGGTTACTGGCGATATTTCATCGACCGCCGCTCGCTCAGGCGAAGCCTGGCAGATGCTGCCAGAGGCACGGGAGTTCGCCGAACGAACAGGCGCCTGGATCGACCTAGACCGTTACAACGGCGAGGCTCGCTAGCTCCTACGCCTCAGGGCCCTCGCTGCGGATTCGTTCGACCTCGGTCATTGCGGTCCTCAACCGATCGATCCACTCGCCCTGGTTCAGCCCAACCTGTTGCACGCACCACGCCATCGCCTCTGAGCGGCTGCGGGCCACCCCACTATCGATCAGCGTGTCGAGAATCTGGCGCTCATCAAATCGGAGCCGCGTCATGACCGGAACGCTTTGAGTGGTGAATCGTGCCTCGACATCGCCGCACAGGGCAACCCAACTCACTGCGCGTTGCCACGTCTGTTGAGCCCCCTCGGCTACTCGCATGCGGTGCAATCTCGTGTCTTCTCGAAATCCGCTAACCCGAGCGAGCGCAGCCTCATGTTCTTGGCCAGCGACGACATTTGCCGGTTCAGCCAGTCGACCGACCACCAGAATTTCGTCTTTATCGACCCTCACCGTCACCGGTTCGACGAACCAGTCGTCTGGTAACCGGCCCGCAAACCAGGCGGCGCAGTTGCTGAGATCACAAGGGGGTGGCGTTGCCATGGGGACTCCGGGAATAGAAAGGGGTGAGCTTGCGTTGATGAGATTACGTGTAATTATGTAATCATGTCAACCCTTGAAAGACTCGAAGCAGGTATCAAGTGACCACCACTGCGACTGAATCGCTCCCCCTTATCCCTCTCCCCGAGGGTGTCGTCCTTCCCGAGATGGTCGTCACCATCTCGCTCAACTCCGACGAAGCCAAGCTCGCAGGACGAGCATCAGACCCCGATCACGGCGGCACAAACCGAGTGCTGCTCGCTCCCGCGTCAGCCAAGGTTGGGGTTGTGGCCTCGGTGGAAGATCGCGGCATCCACCCCGATGGCACGCCGATCCTCACTATCAAGGCTTTACAGCGAGCCCGGCTCGGATCTGGGACAATCGACAAAGACGGCGTGCTCCTCATTGCGGCCGATGTAGTTGGGGAGACCGAAACAACGCCCGAGATCGAGGCGCTGGCCACGACATACCGTGCGACGGCCACCAACCTGCTGACCAAAGTCGGAGCACAGCGGCTTGTTGCTGGGCTCCAGGTCATCGACTCGCCGAGCGCTCTGGCTGATTCAATCGCGTACTGGCCCCAGTTGTCCTCGGCGCAACGACTCGAGCTGCTCGAAACAATTGATGTCGCGGCCAGGCTCACACTGGCGACACGTTGGTTGAAAGAAGCGTTGGCCGATGCTCTCATCAGAGAGGAAGTAAACGCCAGCGTGTCTGACGAGCTTGACGACGCCCAGCGCAAGGCAATTCTGCGCCGTCAGCTCGCGTCGATCCAGAAAGAACTTGGCGAGGACACGACCAACGTCATCGACGAGTATCGGGCCAAGCTCGCTGAACTCGAGATCTCCGACAAGGTTCGTGAGGCCATTGAGCCCGAGATTGACCGGCTTGAGCGCACGAGTGAAGAGTCAGCAGAAGCGAGTTGGCTTCGGACTTGGCTCGACACTGTGCTCCACATCCCTTGGAACGAGCGATCAGCAGACAATTTCGATCTCGATAACGCTCGAGCGCTTCTCGACGCAGACCACACCGGTCTCGACGACGTGAAGGATCGGCTTGTCGAATACCTCGCAGTCCGCAAGCTACGTGCGGAACGCGACGTCGTTGCCGGCGCCAGGAACGGAGTCATTCTCTCCTTGGTTGGCCCTCCTGGCGTTGGCAAGACATCGCTCGGCGAATCAATCGCGGCTGCACTCAATCGCAAATTTGTCCGAGTCGCTCTCGGCGGCATTCGCGATGAAGCAGAGATCCGTGGCCACCGCCGCACTTATGTCGGCGCTCGTCCTGGTCGGATCGTTCGGGCCATCCAGGAAGCCGGAGCGATGAACCCCGTGATCCTGCTTGACGAGATCGACAAGGTCGGTTCGGGATGGCAGGGCGACCCGTCATCCGCACTTCTTGAGGTGCTCGATCCGGCTCAGAACAATTCGTTCCGCGACCACTACCTAGAGTTCGAACTCGACCTATCCGACGTCATCTTTATTGCGACGGCGAACACACTCGAGACGATCCCCGGGCCGCTGCTCGACCGGCTCGAAGTCATCCCGGTCGAGGGCTACACCGAGCGCGAGAAGGCTGAGATCGCTCGGACCCACCTCGTACCCAAGCTTGTTATCCAGAATGGTCTCACTCCAGACGAGGTCACCATCACCGACGAAACGCTTGCCGCCATCGTTGGCGATTACACCAGGGAGGCTGGGGTTCGACGCCTTGAGCGTTTAATCGACAAGACACTACGGAAGTCGGCAACGAAGATCGCGGTCGGCGATGGCCCGCTCACGATTGAGCCCGATCAGCTGAACGATCTGCTCGGTCGTGCAGCGCCGCGAGACGACGTTGCTGGCCGCATCACTCGACCCGGAATTGTCACTGGCCTTGCCGTCACAGGAGCGGGCGGCGACGTGCTACTCGTCGAAGCTGCGCTGGTACCAGGTACTGGCGAACCCATCATCACCGGCCAACTCGGTGACGTGATGAAGGAGTCGGCAACCATTGCGCAGTCGGTTGTCGCCACCACTGGTCGTGTCGTGCCCGAGGGCCAACGCCTACACATTCACTTCCCTGCTGGAGCGGTGCCGAAAGATGGGCCATCCGCTGGCATCGCCCTATGCACCGCACTCACGAGTCTGCTCGACGACACGTTGGTCCGGCCATCCATTGCGATGACCGGCGAGGTCACCCTTCACGGCAAGGTGCTCCCAATCGGCGGCGTCAAGCAGAAGGTTCTCGCCGCCCACAGAGCCGGAGTCAAGGAAGTGTTGTTGCCGAAGGCCAACGGGCCGGATATCGACGACATCCCCGATGACGTGCTCGACGAGATCACAATCCACCTCGTCGACACCATCAGCGACGTCCTCGCCCTCGCCCTGACCTAACCCACTCAAAAGCGGCCGCTTTTCGCACCCATTTTCGGGCTCAAAAGCGGCTGCTTTTCAACGCTGGCTCATTTTGTGGGGATCAGTGCCGATTGGGATGCATGAACCGCTCTGGGCTTTCGGCCGCTCTCGCTGTTGTCGCGCTCCTTGCGAGCGCTTGCTCGGGCGGTTTGCCACCCGATGTATTGGCGAGCGTTGACAGCCCAGTTACCGATACCGAGCCCGGGTTCGGAATTGCGACGGCGACAATTGCGGTCTTGAATCTGGCCGTTCCGCTTGGCAACGACATCGTGTTTGAACCACAAGCAATAGTCGACAACGACGAGCCTGAGTATGTGATTGCTGCCGCGATACCGGCTGGTTGGGCTCAGCGGTCAGACAGAATCGCCGCCGCTCCGTTTTTCGCCGCCGACGTCGTCGGTGCACCGCAGATTGGGATCGAGGCAGGCTGTCAGGGATTCTGCTCCCCCCAGGACTGGGGAGCACTTATGGACAACCCTGACTCTGGCATTTTTGCATCAACTAAATCTGAGGGAACGGTCGTCGAAACTCACGATCTCGAAGGCGGCGACGGCCGCTCGGAGATCTTTCAGCCAGCCGATTCCGACCGCCTCAAAATCACGGTCACGAGATGGGACGACACCACAGACAAGTTTCTTTGGTGCCGGGCCGAGGTCGGCACCGACAACGCGGCGCTCGCGCCGCTCCTTGCCGATGCGTGTGCCGCTGCAGTGCCCGGTTGGTTCAACTAGTCGGGGTCGATTACACCGGCCAGCTCGAGAATGCGGTATGGCGGCAAGTACTGCTCGGTGATGAAAACGCCACGCGATGCCAGCGCATCGTCTATAGCGTTCGTCAGCGCCGCAGGCGCTCCCAACATGCCTCCCTCGCCAACCCCGCGGAAATCATTCTCTCCCGGCGAGAGCGTCTCGATGTGTTCGACCTCAATGACGGGGATCTCTGTTGCCGTTGGAATCAGATAGTCCATGTATGTGGTGGCCTGAAGATTGGCGTCCTCGTCGTACGCCGACTTCTCGTACAGAACCGCACCGATTCCTTGGGCAACGCCACCGCGCACTTGTCCATCAACAATGGCGGGGTTGATGATCGGCCCACAGTCTTCGACGACGAGATAACGCGGAATCGAAACGAAACCGGTCTCGAGATCGACCTCGACCCAGCACACATGAGTTGCGACAGACCAACCGCCGTCGCCGGCTGACAAGTATGTCTCGTTGACGTCGAACGCGAGATCGCCGCGGGACGGGTCGTGCTGTACAGCCTTGGCTGCAACCTCAGCGAACGTCAGTCCCTTCGCCGGAACTCCGGCAACGTGGATGACGCCATCGGCAATGGTGATGTCGTCAGGGTTTGCTTCGAGCAGGTTCGCAGAGAAATCGATCAGCTCTTTGCGGAGCGATCGCCCTGCCTTTCGAACCGCACCGCCACCGACAGGCCCCCCTCTGCTGCCACCGGTTCCGGCCAACTCGAACGGTGTCTTCGCCGTGTTGCCGTAGATGAGTTCAATATCGTCAATCCCGACGCCAAGCTGGTCGGCTGCGATCTGGGCGTATGTCGTCTGGTGACTCTGGCCGTGCGGCATCTGCGAAGTCCAGATCTTGACCTTGCCGTCAGCCCCGATCGTCGCCCGTGCCGGCTGATCAAGCAGCGCACTGGTACCCGGGTTAATGCAGTCCCAGTAATTGGGGGGCCCAGGCGCAGCCTCGTGGTAGCTGGCGAACCCGATGCCGAGATGACGTCCATTCGCGGCGGCCGTTGCCCGAGCTGCCTCAAAACCCTCAATGTCAGCCAACTCAATCGCCCGGTCGAGCGTTTTTCTTACCGACATCGTGACATCGAGTGTCGGCCCGGTAAGCATGGCCGCCGGATAGTGCTCGTCGCCGTACATGTTCTTGCGGCGGATCTCGGTCTGGCTGATGCCGAGGCGACGAGCGACAATATTCATCATCCGCTCACGGGCCCACGTCTCGTTGGCCCAGGGGCCGCGGTATGGCACGTACTTGCCCTTGTTCGTCGCAACGATCCGGCTCCGTTGCTCGAAGGCCTCGAAGCGATACGAGCCAGGCTGCATCACTTGCATCATCCGAGAGATCATTGCGGCACCTATGGGCACACCTGGATAGGCGCCTTGATCAATGGTGAGGTCGACCTTCAGTCCTCGAACCGTGCCATCGGCGTCGGCTGCGATAGAGAGGGTCATCTCTTCTTCACGAGCCTGGCCACCATCGGTCAGGTTTTCAACCCGATCTTCGATCCACGTGACCGATCGCCCAATGGCCATAGCCACCGCCCCGACCACGATGTCTTCTCGGGCTACCGAACCCTTCGCACCAAAGCCGCCGCCGATGTCGTCAGCGACCACAGTGACGTACCGGTCTTTACCGGTGACGCCCATCAGGGTCCGCCCCAGGTGCCGGAGCATTGCCGGATCGGTCTTGATCTGATGGATCATGCCGGCGTTGTCGCCGTCCTTGAGCGCATCGCCCTTCTCGCCAACAAAGGCTTTGGCTCCGGCGGCGAATCCGGAACGCCGCTCGGAGTCTCCGAGGAACCGGCGGAGCGACTTGATTGGGCCTTGCCGCTCGGTAAAGGCCGCCATCATCCAGCGCAGCATGTGGGGTGACTGGGTGGCCGAGCGGACAGTTACCTCGCCGGTCACCGGATCAACTTCTACCAGTGTCCCCCTTGTCTCCATTGGCTGATTCGACTGACGGGGGCAGGTGAACGTCTCGGTAAAAACGTGGTCGGCCTTTGCAAAAACGTCGGCGACTTCTCCGAACGAATCTGTGTGATCGTAAAGGAGATTGCCTTTTGCCTTCGGCCAGATTGGCTCGGACGTCGGACGAAGTGCCTGTTCAATCGACGCGACCGGGGGCAGGGCCTCGTAGTCGACTTCGATCAGTTCGAGCGCGTCTTCCGCCACCGCTCGAGACACGGCGACAACGATGGCAACCGGGTCACCGACCATTCGCACCCGCTCCGACGACAACCCGTAATACAGCGGCGTGTAAAGGTCTGGCAGCATTGAAAACGGCAGAAACGGATTGGTGATCTGTTCGAGCTCGGCGCCAGTCACCACCGTGACGACACCCTTGTGGGCCCTTGCCGCTGCCGTATCGATGCGCACGATATTCGCGTGAGGGTATGGGCTGCGAAGGAAGGCGGCGTGGAGACAGTCCTTCGGTAACACATCGGCGACGAATTGCCCCGTACCAGTAAGCAGTCTTCGGTCTTCAACACGCTTCACGCTCGTACCGACAAATCCGCCAAGCCCGCTTGTCTGTTTGCTCTGCTCAACCATTGCCGGCCTCCGTCGCGTTGGTGATGGCATTGTCAGCGGCGTCGATAAGGACTACCGCCTGTGTGACGCCATCGATGATCGACTGGTAACCAGTGCAACGACACAGGTTGCCGGAAAGCTCGTTTCTAATCTCTTCTTCGCTCGGATGAGGATTACGTTCCAGCAGCGCAACCGTTGTCATCAGGAACCCGGGCGCACAAAAGGCGCACTGAAAACCGTGGCTGTCGTGCATCGCCTGTTGGACAGGGTGATAGATATCGCCGTCAGCGAGCCCTTCAATCGTCGTGATCTCAGTCCCATCGGCTTGCACCCCGAGCATCAGGCAAGACCGAACCGGCTCACCATCGAGGAGGACCGTGCACGCACCACATACGCCATGCTCACAACCAAGGTGTGTTCCCGTCAGCCCAAGCTCCTGACGGATCACGTCTGAAAGCGATCGACGAACTTCGGTTTCAATGATGACCGCTTCGCCGTTTACAACACAGCGGATTTGGGTGGAGCCGCCGATGGCGACTCGAACGCCCTGCGATGTGGAGTCGGTCATATCGATACGTCCAATCGTGCGATGGCGCGTGCGAGCCCCCGCCTGGTGAGCACTCCAGCGAGATGTTTTCGATAGTTTGCCGATGCGTGCACATCGGCCGCCGGCTGCAGAGTGGCCGAGACAACGCGGGCCGCCTCGTTGAACAACTCAGCCGACGGCCGTTCTCCAACAAGCACAGCCTCGGCTTCGCTCACGCGGACTGCGGTCGGCCCAACGCTTAGAAACGCCAGCGCCGCGTCGGTGATGACCTCGTTAGCGACAAGCAACCTCGTTGCGAGGCCAACCAGTGCGTAGTCACCGTGTCGTCGAGAAAGCTCGACCACTGACCCTGTTGTGCCAACGGGCACCGCCGGAAAGCGCACGGCAATAAGAATCTCGTCGGCCTCAAGAGCGGTCTCGAGGAAGCCAACAAAAAACTCAGCGGCCGGAATCTCACGACGGCCACGGGGGGACTGCGCAATCATCACCGCATCGGTAGCGAGGCAAACTGCGGGCATTTCGGCCGCTGGATCGGCGTGGGCGATGCTGCCGACAGTTGTGCCACGGTTCCGAATGGCTCGATGCCCTATGTACGGCGCAGCTTCGGCGACAAGAGGGGCAAAGACAGCCACGTCATCGGACTCTTCAACTGCAGAATGTCGAACCATCGCTCCAATGGTCAGGTTTCCGTCAGCATCGACGTCGATCGTGTCGAGCCCACTAATTCGGCTGATATCGACAATCAACTCGGGGCTACCCAGACGAAGCGCGAGTACCGGAAGAAGACTCTGGCCACCCGCCATTATCTTGGCGTCTTCGTGTTCTGCGAGCAACTGGAACGCTTCGTCGAGACTCTCGGGCCTCGCGTACGCAAACGCTGGACTCTTCATAGAGCATCCTCTCTATACCTGTGAGGAAAGGTACCTTCTCCCTTTAGCCGCTGTACACCGAGTGTTAACATTCGTGGCTTGTCACCAGGTGCGGACCTGGGAGACTCCGGCGGGGGTCAGACGAAAGGGAATCTTTTTATGAACGTGCGGCTTTTCGTGAAGACGATCTGGGCAACAGTTTTGTTCTGTACATCGGTTGCGGCCTTCGGGTCTGCGCCAGCGCAAGCTGAGCTCGTGCAACCACCGGCACCCGAGTGGGGGCTCGACCAGTTCTTGCCATCTACCTCGATGGGCAACTGGGACTCGCTCGGATTCGCCGTCGAATACACCGATGGCCTCGTCATTGTTGGCGGTCGTTTCGGCCAGCTCACGAACGGCTCACAGACGCTCGCCCAGCCATACCTCGCCGCATTCGATTCCGCCACCCAAACTCCGCTCAGCTGGTGGCGTCCGACGCTAAACGGCACAGTCCTTGCGCTCGAAAATTCCTCTGATGGAGCCATGTTCGTCGGCGGCGATTTCGGCTCGTACAACGGCAATACCATTGGTGGCTTCGCCAAGATCGATCCGGCAAGCGGCAAGGTGTGGCCCGGATGGAACACCAGGGTCTATGGCGGTTCGAACACTATTCGAGACATCCGCCTCGAGTCAGACGGCTGGCTCTATGTGGTCGGCAATTTCACAACTGCGTCCGACGGTGGCGGTCCCCAAACGGTCAACGGCGCCGTTCGCATGAACCCAGTGACCGGCGCAATCGACTGGACCTGGCTGCCTCAGCCGTCCGGCGGCGGGGTGTGGGGTGTAGCCCGAAGCCTCACAACGAATGAGGTATACCTTGCTGGCTGGTTCACGAGCGTCAACGGCGATAGCGCGGCCCGCGGATTCGCAGGCGTATCAAGCGTCGATGGCTCACTACTTCACAGCCGCAGCACGATTCCTTACAACACCTGCGTCAACTGCACCGGCTACTGGCGCCTTTACGACGTCGTCGCCACAAGCGCAGGCGACGTGTGGGTCGGCGGCGAACAGCACGGACTCTTCATTCTCGAAGAAAGCCAAAATCTTGCCATGCGTGAGATGCACTACACCGGCTGCAACCCGAACTACCAAGCAAACTGCCAGCGAGCGGGCGGCGAGTTCCAGGAGATCGAACTCGTTGGTGATCGCATCTACGCGACCTGCCATTGCTGGGGCTCGCATATGTCGAGCAACAACACAATCTTCCACGGAAGCCCGCCACCCAACCCGGCCACGTACACCTACACCGGTTCGGTGAGTGCAATCGCCGCCTACGACGTAGCAACCGGCGACCGGATCCAAGCGTTCAACCCATACATGTCTGGCGACGCAGGAGGCTTCGGCATCGTCGGCGCTCCCGATGGATGCCTCTGGGTCACCGGTGGCATCAGTTCATACGGCGTACCCGGCACACAACAGCCGGCCCGAGATCTCGTACGGCTGTGCGACCAAGCAGGGCCAGGAACAAACCCTGATGCTCCACCATCAGCTCCCGCACCACTGAACTGTGTCGCGACGCTCTCCGGCGATGGCGCGACCGCAACGCTCACCTATGGCGTGCCAGCGCTCGCCACTGACGTCGTCCTCCACCGACAACTCAACAACATTGGGAGCTTCTCTTGGCGAGGCAAGGTAACGGCACCAGCCGCAACCTTCTCCGAAGCCGTCCCGCAGAACTCGCTCATCAACTACCAGGCAACGGCCAAGTACCCCTTGTCGCAGTTCTCTGAGCCAACTCCATGCGCTCCGACGATTGACACCAACAACGTCGGCGATCCAGTCGTGCCACCAGCAAGCTGCACCGCGAGCGCAGTCAACCTCGCCGCCACCATCAGCTACCCAGCCGTCGTCGGCGCAACCGACTACCGCATCTACCGGTCAATTGACGGCGGCGCCACCTACTGGCGTGGCGCAGTCCAAACCACCTCGTTCAACGACACCCTCGTCAACGGAGCGAGCCACCACTACAGCGTGCAAGCCAAAGTCGGCGGAACCTGGTCAACCTCACGTGACTGCACCCCCGACCTCGTCGGTGACGCAGGCGGACCCCCAGTCGTGCCACCAGCAAGCTGCACCGCAACCGCAGTTGGGCCGGCGGCAACCGTGACGTGGACATCAGTGGTTGGGGCAACCGACTACCGGGTGTATCGAACGGTTAACGGAGGCCCTGCCTACTGGCGCGGCGCAGTCCAAACCACCTCCTTCAACGACAGCCTCGTCAACGGTGGAATCCATCACTACACCGTTCAGGCCAAAGTCGGCGGCGTCTGGTCAACCTCAGCTGATTGCTCCCCGGACCTGGTCGGTTAGCGAGGCATCTACTCCGTGAAGTAGCCGCCGTCGGGGTGCAGAATCTCGCCAGTGAAATAGGACGATTCGTCGCTGGCCAAGAACAGCGCGGCGTTGGCAATATCGCGAGGTTCACCTTTGCGACCCATTGGTATTCCGGCGAAGAATGCGGCGGATGCCTCGGCTGGCATCATGTCGATCACTGACGTCATCGATGTCTCAATAAATCCGGGGCCAATGGCGTTGACGCGAATATTTGACGAGGCGAGTTCACGTGCGAGCTTCTTCGTCATCATCCACACCGCCGACTTGGAGCACACATATGACAACGGCCCGGCGTCAGGGTTTTTGGATGCGATCGAGGCAATCGTGATGATGGACGCCGGCCGGCCAAGGTCAAGCATTTGGGCCAAGCATGCTTGAACCCCAAGCAGAGTGCCTTCTACGTTGACTGCCATCACTGCTCGGAACTCATCGAGACCAAGATTGAGCACGCGCTGGGCAGGAGCCTCGCCCGACTCGGCGTGCGCCGCAAACCATTTCGCCTCGTTTTCGATGTCACCGCTTCGGTAGCTGGCATGAAGAATCCCGGCCGCGGTCACGAGGACGTCAAGCCCGCCATAGTTATCAACTGCGGCCTTGGCCAGCGCGTCGTTGTCGTCGCGGCTTGTGACATCGATGGTCATACCGAGCGCCCGCCCGCCGGCCTCCTCGATCAACCCAACGGTCTCCGCAGCAGCGGCAGCCTGAAGGTCGCCGACGACGACCGAAGCGCCTTCCTCCGCGAACCGGATGGCAATGGCCCGGCCTATGCCGTTCCCGCCACCTGTGATCACAGCAACACGGCCCTCTAGGCGCATACATATCCCCTCTTGCTCAGAATGGTCAAGCTCTCACTCCATCGATTGATGTGCAAGTCGACGAGCAGTCCGTACAACCGTGCTTAGTGGAATGGTAGGTACGTGCGGAGTTCCCAGTCAGTCACTGCGGTTGAGTACTGCTTCCATTCCATGCGTTTGATGCCGACGAAATTGCGGACTAGGTCAGACCCCACTGCCTCAACAAGCGCTTCGTTCGCTTCGAGCGCCGTGAGCGCGGCGTCGAGACTCTCAGGTGAACAACGAGTCGTGTTGATTGAGGTAATGCCGTCTCCGGTTTCGGCCGCAGGACATTCGAGGGCATTAACAACTCCAAGGCGGGCGGCCTGCAGTACTGCGACAACAGCGAGATGCGACCCGGCTGCTCCGTCGGGCGTGCGCTGCTCGATTCGGGTGGCGCGTCCACGTTGGGGCGGAATACGAACCGAGGCGCAACGATGGTCGTAACCCCAGTTGGCCCAGAACCCAGACAAGCTCGCCGGCTGCAGCCGCTTGTATGAGTTAACGGTTGGCGCGACAAGCGCGGTGAGTCCCGGGTGATGCTCAAGTAGACCGGCGATGCACTGCTTGGTTAGCTCGCTCAACCCATCTTCGGTGCTCGTGTCTTCACACGCGTTTGATCCGTCAGCAAGGCGCTCGAGACTGAAATTGACGTGGAGTCCCGAGCCGGCTTTGTTCCCAATCGGTTTACCCATAAAGGTAAGAAGTAGGCCGTGTTGGTAGGCCACCTCTCGAGCCATCTGTCGGAATAGGAATACGTCGTCGCACGCCTTCATCGCATCGGCGTAGTGAAGGGTGAGCTCCCATTGAGGCGGGTCAAACTCGGTGTTGACCGACTCAAGCGGAATCTCGCAGCGTTCAGCGACAGCCATGATTTCTTCGACGAGACCAGTTGGGTCAACTAGGGGGCCCGTGCCGTATACGGAGCCGGCTGGCGTGTCAAGGGGCTTCCACCCGCCCTCACCGTCTGGCTCCATAACGTACGCCTCAAGCTCGATTCCAACCTTGACGGCGTAACCAAGCTTCGCCCAGTCGTCGACGGCTTTCGCCAGCGCGGCACGGGCCGAAACCGAATAGGGCTCATCGCCGTGCATCAGATCAGCAACGACAACACCGGTTCCTTCTTCCCATCCCGGACGCACGTCATCAAGCGAGTAGACGGCATCGACGTCAGGAAACCCCGTTGGATCCATGCCGATCTCGACCTCGTGCATCTCACGGTCATACGTGAGCAAATACGTGCCTGCGCAGAACGCGGTGCCGTTCGCGGCCAACCGCCAAGGAACATACTTACCGCGAGCAAGTCCAAGGTGATCGGGCCAGAGCACGCGGAGGCGGTCATATGCAGTCATGTCGACCTTTCGATAGTGAGATTCAGTTGAGGTGGATGCTATTCGGCTATGCCAGATCGGCGACGAGGATGCCGTCGACCACAACGGGAGCACCGTCGAGCGAGACGGTGTGATGGCGCATCGGAAGATCGAAATGGCCCCGGCAGAATCGGCCAGCCACTTCGTTTGCACCTGTCGAGTACAAGAAGTTGCCAGCGAATGCCCGGAGTTCCGTGCCGTTTATCTGGCTCTTGTCCCAGAGGGGAAGCGTGTCCCACCTGGCGCCGTTGTTCATGCCCCATCCGACGTGCGATACGGCGTAGGCATCGGACTCATCGAACGCGCCGAGGTACGACCGAAAGAGTTCGGCATCGACGCCGTCACCGTCGATGCTGGTGATGTAGTCGTTTTCGATCGTGAGACGAATTGTCGAGCGAACGTAGTCTTTGAACGTCAGATTGATGTCGCCAGGGGCGAGGACAACGACACCGTTGGTTGAACCAGCAGCGGGGAAGGCGAGTACTAGGCCACCAGGCCAATGCGCGATGTCGCCAGGTTCGGCGGTGTAGCCGCTTGAGCCCGCGATGACGGCACCTGCCATCGTGACGGTCAGGTCGGTCCCGGCGGCCGATGTGGCGGTCATGGTCGTTGCTGCTCGCAGCCGCTTCGCTCCCTCCGCAACACGGTCGGCGAGCGTTGGGTCGTGGACCATTCGCTCATACGTTTCGGGATGCTCGTTCGAGATCATCAATATCCGCGTGCCGGAGCCGAGGATCTCGCCGAGCTCAGCAGAGTGAAGCAAGCCCTCGACGGTGCAGTCGACGACGAAGTCAACTCCCTTCAGTCCAGCCACGACGCCGGGATGACCACCAATGGCGAGCGAGGCGCCGGTCGACCGAATCGGGACCGGCCCTGGGTTTGCAGGCGTCTGCAGCACAAACTCAGCGACGTGGGCGCCGCACTTTTCTAGGGCCAGGCGTGCTGTCTCGACCAGCTCAGGGCGGCTAGTCGTTTCGCTCAGTACCACCGCCGAGTCGCCAGGACGAAGCGCGCAACGGTCGAATTGCTCGCTGAATCGATCGATCCAGTGCCATGCGATTCGCTGCATCGAAACCATCCTCGCCGTGTCGGAGCCACCAATAAGAACACACTATTTGTTCGGACTCAAACGATTGCGTTAACGGTGAAGGATGCACTCGTTCCTCCACAGCAGCGAGACGCTAGTCTCGTCGAAATGAGTGCCACGCAAAACCATCGACCTCTCATCGGGCTAACCGGCCGTCGCAAAACGCTCGGACAAATGGTCGGCTTCCCCGAGTCGCTCCATGTTCTTGAGGCCGACATCTATATTTCGCTATACGCACGAGCGGTCATCCAAGCCGGTGGACTGCCACTGCACCTCCCGCTCGATGTTGATCCGGCTGAGTTCACTGGTCGCCTTGATGGCATCGTGCTCACCGGCGGCGCTGACATCGACCCCAGCCGGTACGACCACGAGAACACCAACTCCGAGGTTGAAGCCATTCGCGACGACATCGAGTTCAAGTTGCTCGCCGCTGCCATCGACGCAGAGGTGCCAACTCTCGGGATCTGCCGTGGTCACCAGCTGCTCAACGTCTTCGCCGGCGGAACGCTCGACCAAGACGAGCCCCCTCATGCTCGCTACGACGTGGCGCCAAGCGCTGAAGTTCACGAACTTCGCTTCGCTGCCGGGTCAACACTCGACAAGCTGTACGAGGGCTCGGCCAAAGTGAACTCTCTGCATCACCAGACGATTGCAAAAGTCGGCGCTGGCCTCACGGTGACCGCGTGGGCCGAGGACGGCACCATCGAGGGGCTCGAGATGGACGATCACGACGTCCTCAGCGTGCAATGGCATCCGGAGATGCTCGAGCGCCAGGAGCCAGTGTTTGACTGGCTGATCGAGAAAGCAGCGGCTGTCGCGGCCCGCCGCATCGCGTAACTCCATTGCGTCGTTCGGCAACGCAGAAGACTAGGCTCGGGCGATGCGTGCACTGATCATCGTTCATGATCCTGGCTCGATTCCTTCGCTTGTTGGGGAACGCCTGGAACATCATGGCTACAGCCTTGAGTTGTTGCCGATTGCCACAAGCGTCGGCGAACCAGACGCGACCGTAACGTTTCCTGACCCGGCCGACTATGACCTGATCGCTCCAATGGGCGCCGTGTGGTCGGTTTACGACCACGACACCATCGGGTCATGGATCAACGACGAGCTCGACTTCCTCCGAGCGGCCGATGCCGCCGCAGTGCCGACCTTTGGTGTCTGCTTCGGCGGCCAGGCAATGGCAGAGGCACTCGGCGGGAAAGTGATCAAGTCCGAAGCACCCCAGGTCGGGTGGCACCATCTCGAGTCGACGCTCCCCGATGAGCTCAGAACCGGTCCATGGATGCAATGGCATTATGACCGTTTCGAAGCACCCCCGGGAGCAGAGGTCATTGCCAAAGACGAGGTTGGCACCCAAGCATTCCGCTTGCGTCGAAACCTTGGCCTGCAGTTCCACCCCGAGGTCACGACCGAACACGTCACAGCCTGGCTCGACATGGAATTCGCTGACGGCGAAGGCGAGCTCGCAAAGTTGGGGATCACGCGAGCCGAACTGATCGCCGCGTGCGACGCAAACGTTCCCCTCGCCAGGCCGAACACAAACCAGCTTGTTGATTGGTTCATACGCGAGATCGCTATGGCACCGGTTGCCTAGCAACCTCGTCGCCCGCGACGGCCTACGTTGACTGCGTTACTGGCTCTTGCCTCGGCGCTGATTATCGGCGGCTCCGACTTTCTACTTGGCATCGGTTCCCGGGCATCGGCTCCACAACGAGTTCCGATTGCGTCGAATGTTGCGAGTGGAGTGACGCTGCTCCTACTCGTGCCATTCTTCACGGCAACGACGATCACCATTGGTGGATTGGCGTACGGAGCCCTTAGTGGTGTCGCAGGCGCGATCGGTTTCACGATTTACCTGGTGGCGCTTCGCGACGGAAAGATGTCGATTGCGGCACCAGTAGCAGCCACTGTTACGGCGGTAATTCTCGTCGCGGTCGGCGTCTTTGGAGGTGACAGACTCACCGTCCTTGCGTCAATTGGCGTCGTGCTCGCGATAGTCGCTGGCGGTTTGATCTCTTGGTCAGACGATCCTGATGACAACACCGACTCCGGCATTCGATCGTTCTACATGGCAATTGTTGCTGGCATGGTTTTTGCTGTTTTCTTTTGGAGCCTCGGAGAAATTCCCGGCGATGAGGGGCTTTGGCCGCTGGTAGTTGCTCGGGTTGTGTCGGTTTCGGTTCAGGTCTCACTGGCTATCTCGATAACCGGTGGCTGGCGTGTGCCGACCAACACTCTGCGGGCCACGATCCCCGCCGGGGTGATCGAAGCAATCGCCGTCATCCTTGCGTCTGAGGCACTGCGACGTGGGCCGCTTAGTGTCGCCGGCGTGTTGACCGGGCTCTACCCAATCTCGACGGTTCTGCTTGCAGGAGCAGTGCTGCGGGAACGACTGCAGCGCCAGCAATGGATCGCAGTTGGGCTAGCTCTGGTGGCCGTACCGCTCACCACGCTCTAGAATAGTTCGGGTCCAAACGATAGGAGTCTCCGATGTCGCGAGTAACAGTAGAGGGTGTAGCGATTTCGCCCGATCACTACATCGGTGGCACACGCGTCTCGTCACCCACAACGTTCGAGGTTCGCTCGCCGCTTGACTGGTCGCTAAAGCTGGCCGATATTGCCCGCGGCGACGATGTAACGGCACGCATGGCGCTCGACGCTGCGACCGCCGCAGCCCCCGGCTGGGCTGCCACTCCGGTTATCGAACGGGCGGCCGTGATGAGTCGGATGGCCGAGCTGATCGAGGCAAACATCGACGATCTCGCAATGGTCGAATGCCTCGACATGGCCATGCTCCTTGAGAGTCTGCAGTTGCGCGTCATCAAGCGGGCTGCCATCAACTTCCGTACATACGGCGAGCACGCCGCTGCCTACATCGAACGCGAATGGTCGTCGAAGGGCACGTTCAATCGAGTCATCCGTATGCCGGCCGGACCAACCATCATCATCACCCCGTGGAACGCTCCGTTCATGCTTTCGACATGGAAGTTGGCGCCCGCCCTTGCAGCAGGCAATCCCATTATCTTGAAGCCGGCCGAGTGGTCACCACTCACTGCATCGCTGCTAGCTGACTTAGCTGACGAAGCAGGGTTCCCGGCTGGGGTCTTCAATGTCGTGCAAGGCATTGGCGAAGAGGTCGGCGCAGCCCTTGTCGCTGACGAGCGGGTGCGACGTATTTCGTTTACGGGCTCAACCGCAACGGCGAAACACATTGGGATCGCAGCAGCGAAGAACCTTGTGCCGTTTACGGCCGAACTCGGCGGAAAGAATCCGTTCATTGTGTTTGCCGACGCCGATATTGAGGCCGCCGCCAAGAAGGCCGCAGGTCAATACGACGACGCTGGACAGGTCTGCCTGTCGGGAACCCGACTACTCGTCGAATCGTCGATTCGCGAAGAGTTCCTCGAAGCATTCCATCGTCACACCGACGCGCACGTGCTTGGCGACAGCCGCGACCCTAAAACAACTGTCTCGCCGGTCATCCACCCCGAACATCTCGCCAGCATTAGCGGGTTTGTTGAGCGGGCCAGGGCAAACGGCGACGAGATCGTGCGGGGCGGAAAGGTCTGGAAGGACGGCGGCCTCTGGTATGAGCCAACCCTGATCTTCCCGAAGTCGAACGACTCAGAGATCGTGCAAAACGAGGTGTTCGGTCCCGTGTTGACGTTCCAGACATTTGACACCGAAGCTGAAGCCCTTGAACTCGCCAACAGCACTGTCTACGGCCTTTCGGCCATTGTCTACACAAGCGACAACGTGAAAGCCGAGCGCATCGGCCGCCTCGTAAATGCCGGCACTGTCTGGGTCAACACGTTCCTCGTCAGAGATCTGACGGCGCCATTTGGAGGCTGCCGGATGTCCGGCATCGGACGAGAGGGCGGCGACTACGCACTCGACTTCCAGTCAGACCTTAAAACCCTCCAGATTTTGGAATAACTAACTGCTCGGGCAGTCGCCGGCTTCAAGGTCTTTGGGCCGGCAGTCTTCATCGATAAACGCGAGGCGCTCGGGAAGCTTCACGTCGGCAGACTGATCGCGTCCGTGGAAGCGATAGTTGATCGTGAGCGCCGTTGCGCTTGGCATTGCTTCGATTTGGTCGCAGTCGGAAATGCGATAAATCAGTCGAATGTCATGCTCGTTGTTGCCCGACTGGCCAAGGTTGTAGCCGGCGACAGGGAACGACTCGTCTGACCCGACGGGTGAGATTTCAGCGGAGACTCGCTCAACCGACCCAGCGGAAGACCATTCGCCATCAAGTAACGGCAGCGCCACGCTGTCGAGAGTTGTTCGGCCGACAGTCAGAATCCTGGCCGCAACTTCGAGCTCGCCAGGAGAACAACGAACGACCCGACTCGGATCGTCGGAATCTACCCACATCACTTCGATCGTTTCGCTGTCGATCGCAACAGTGTCGAGCGTGAAGGCCGGACTCGCATTCCACCAGCCGAACGCCACTCCGCTCGCAACGAGCCCTGCACCCACGATGAGCAACGTCTTTGGATCGTTCGAAGCTAGGCGCCAGAATTTCAGCCCTCGCTTTGGCGCTGGCTCCGGATCCTTCTCGGGAGCTGGCTCGGGCTTCTCGTCTGGTTCTGAGTCTTCGGCAGTCGCTTCTTCGACGACAGGCTCTTCAACAACAGGCTGTTCAACGACAGGCTCTTCAACAACAGGCTCTTCAACGACTGGCTCTTCAGTGACCGGTTCTTCCGCCACTGGTTCGTCGACAACGGGGAGGCCGAGGCGTTGTCGAAGCTCGCGAATGGCCGCGTCAATAGGAGGCAGCTCGCCCGGCTGGCTGCTGTACCACTCCTCAAGGGCATCACGAAGATGACCGCGGTCATCTTCGTGAAGTTCGGGGAGCGCCGAAATGACGGCGTCTAGGAACTCATGCGACATGTCAGTCACGTCGGCAGTTCTGACGTCGAGATGACCGTAAACCAGCTGGTTTCAGGCTGTCCAGCCATTATTGGGCCGTTCGAACCACACGTGAACCTGTCCTGTACCGATCGCGTTCTCATACTCTCCATATTGCACGCCCTTGGCGGTGCAGCTGCGTCCACCAATGGCCGCGATCATTTGAAGATAGTGGCCGAACCGTCCTTCGGGAGTGAATCGGAGGAACTCATCCATTGTGTCGATCACCTTGTCGTGTTCGCCCGCCTTTAGCCAAGCCAGGCGCTCTTCGTCGGCGGCCCGATGCTCAGTGGTTCTAATATGCACCGGGTCTGACGACTCGTGAGAACGAAGCTGTTTGAGGGGCCAGAATTTGTGGCTCATCGCCCCTGAGGCCAGCAACACAACCCGGCGATCAGATTCTGCGATTGCCTTTCCGATTGCGGCTCCGGCGAGCAGAAAGTCGTCAGTTTCTCCGGTCTGTGGCGTCGACACGCTGACCCA
>JBBKWJ010000277.1:0-54329 GCA_037968895.1 Acidimicrobiales bacterium | reverse complement strand
AGGCTCTTGCCGCCCCAGTTGTTGTAGGCGTTGTAGGTGTTCGTAGCGATGACGAGCAGCGCCTTGGCGGTCGGCTTCGCTGCCTTCACCACGAAGCATGCGTATGCGGTGCGCCTCTCAGGGTCGGCACCTCGGGCGGTGAGGGTCACGAGGTAGAAGCCGCTTCGCCAGCTCGGCCGGATGGGTATCGAGAGCGATGCTGGCCAATTGCACCCGTTGCTATCTGCATCGTCGGGTGCCGGCACGAACACCCCGGCGACGTCCGTCGCCTGCCACACGAGGTCGATCGTCGAACCCCAGCGATGCACCTCGACGTCAAATCGCTCAGTCGTGCACGACACATGAAGGCTCGCTTCGTCGCCGCCCACGTAGCTCAGCTTGCCGCAGTACCCCTCGATTGCGTCGTAGAACGTAACGTCATCAGCCATGACTCCACGATAGATCGATAGGCCGGAGTCATGGCTATTTCGTGCAGCCGCCGAGCCCGAGGCACTGGGCTCCAACAATGAACGACTCAGGGGCGGCGACCGTGAGGACGAGCGAATGACCATCGACGATCACGGTTGAACCAGGGTTTAAGCCACTGGCTGGCTGTAGCCCCGAGTCGAAGTCGTCGTCGCCAAAGTAGGCGATGGTCGACACCGGTTTGCCGCCCAGTCGGGCAAAGCTTGCTGCAGCCCTCATCCCCGGCGATTCCCATGGCGATTTCGGTGAGGCCGAATAGAGGAAAACGAGTGACTCGAGGTTGTCAGCCGGGATGCGCGAGAGGACCTGCTGTATGCCCTCATCCGTGAGCGCCGAATCAGAATCTCCGGCGGCAACAGCAAGGATGTCCTCCATCACATGCTGTCGCTGGGTAAACACCGACCAGCCCTCGACTACGGTGGCGTAGCCGCCGACACCCTGGGGGCGACCAGGGCTTCGAAGACTTGGGTCGGCTGCGCTTCCCCAGTCGATGAACGAATAGCCGTGTGCTGCGCGGACGGTGATTCGATCGCCCCACAGTGGGTCCTGCCCGGCAGCAGCAACGAGCTCGTCGAAGCTGACGGGGCTGAGCGGGCGGATCATTGTGAAGTTTGCAGTCGCGGTCCGAGCCGTCATTGCGACCTCGGCTTCGGCTAGTGCGAAGCCGTACTTCTGCTCCCAGACCGCCGGTTGATTGTATTCGCCCATACCACCAGTGGCGGCATGGAGCGGAGTCCCGGCCAGGCCGTCGACGAAGAGTTGGGCTGCTACGCCGTCATGGCTATCGACGGGGGTCTCAGTGCCAGACGCCTTTGCCGCGTTCGCAACGTGGAGCAGGACGATCTCACTGTCGAGCGACGCGAACGACAGTGGGACAAGCTGTGCCCATCGTTCGTGTTCGACGGCCACGGTGACAGGGTCGGCCACCGAACTACAGCTCGCAAGTGTCACCAGAACGACGAGGGTCATGCGCAGCATTGGTTCGAGGATAGCGCTCGGCACCGTTCTGCCGGGTGGCGCGGCCAGACATCGGCACGGGTCACGGTGTACGTTGGCCGCGTGTGCGAAGTGATGACCAGTCGTGTCTGAGCATCCAAGTTCGTTCGAGATTGTGCCGCCGAACGCGCTTGACTTTGAGACGCACTACCAGGCCAATCGGCGTGAGCTGACTCGACTAGCGTTCTTACTACTCGGCGAGCAAACGGCCGCAACAGCCGTCATCGACGATGCCACCATTGCGTTCGTTGGTTCCGGTTCAGAGCGCCCGCCGCGCCAAGAGCTCGCCCGCCTCGTTGTCGCCCGCTGCAGGAAACTAGAGCTCCCGACTCAAACGCAGGTGGAGTCTGATCTTCACCGGCGAATCTTGGCCCTGCCCGTACAGCAACGCTGCGTCGTAACCCTCGATCATCTACTACAGCAAGACGATGTGGAGATTGCGCAGACCCTCGGGAGGCATTCGGGCTCGGTGAGGAGCCTTCGCGACGACGCAATGGCGACGCTCGCCCTGAATTCAAACGAGAAGCAGAGTTTTCCCTTCGACCTGCGCAGCATCGGGGCGCACGCCGAGACGCCAGATCATTGGGCCGCGATCGACGACGAAACACGAGGCGCAACCGCCGATGGCGCGCGTGTTCGCAGCCGACTGCTCGTGCCAGTCTTACTCACTGCGTGCGTGCTCGCCTATTTGGTGTTGGCGACGGGGACCAACAAGCCAACACTCACTGATCCGACCCTCAGCATCCCGACCGTCAGCACCTCCACCGTCAGTGGCCCAACGTCGCCAACGACCGTTGTCGATAAGGGAATATCGACCACTACGGTTCCGCCGCTCGTGGTGACGGTGCAACTGCTATCGGGCGAGAAGGTTTTGGGTAGTAGGCCACTCGTTGTTCTTGGTGCCCAAGGACCGGCACCGATGTTTCCTACCGACGATCTAGGGGAGGAGCTCACTTGGGTTCCGATCGAAGATCTGCCAGGCGCAGTCGAACGAACGCGCGCTCTTGGGGATGATGGGCTCGGTGTGGAGCTTGGTGGTCCGGTCACAGTCGATAAGCACACGATGGTTGGGCAACATGATGGCCGAGTCGTGTCGACGGTTTGGTTTCGCGTCGACGCAGTAGAACCGAAACTGTGCGTCGGCCTAATCATCGATTTCGAACTGACGTCAACCTCATGTCGTCAAGGCGCGGCGTTAGTCGTCCGATCGTTCGATTGGCTTCTCGAGTTGGTGACGCGAACTGCGTATGCGCCCGACGGCAAATCGGTAACGGTGTCATACCTCCCGCATCAGGCTTCTGTCGTCGCGGCTATCGACAGCTCGGGTACGCGGCTATGGCAGCGTCCAGTAGGTGGCGTCTCGATTATCCCCGTGAATTCGCAGCAGCCGTTGGCCAAGCTGGCCGTGTTGGATTCCGTCGGACTCGAGATGTTCCCGTCTAACGACGAACCTGGCTAGCGGTTACGCAGTTTGGCGAACGCAGCCCGGCCGGGTGGGACGAGGAGCAGGTAGTAGAACGGGAATGCCACCAGCACGAGAATCGTCGAGCTGATGAGTCCGAACATGATCGTCAAGGCGAGGGCTTCCCAGAACGGATCAGACAGCGCCAGTGGGGCGAGGCCGACGACGGTGGTCGCTGTCGTCGCAACAAGCGGTCTGAATCGGGACTGCACCGCGGATGCGATGGCTTCGGTGTTTGAGGCACCAGCACGCCACTCTTGGTTAGCGGCATCGGTGAGCAGAATGGTGTTGTTGACCACGACACCGATGAGTCCGATAAGGCCAATCATCACGAAGAAACTCAATGGGTTGTTCGATGCTTTCAGGCCGTTGGCCACGCCAAAGAGCCCGAATGGGATAGCCAACAGAATCAGCACCGGCTGGACAATCGAGCGGAACTGAATGATCAGAAGAACAACCATTGCGGCGAGAGCGATGTACATCGCGGTGACTGTTGAACCAAAACTCTCCTGGCTATCTGACTCTTGCCCATAGTCGAAACTGAACGCGGCAGCGTCGAGGCCGCGAGCCACGAGAGCGTCGGGGGGAAAGAGTGATGCGAGCTTGTCCTCGGCTGCGCTGTTTAAGGCGGTCGTGTCATCGGCGTCGAAGCGGCCACGAACTTCGATTGTACGTTCGGCGTCGAATCGGACGACCTGTCCTGCGGTTGAAATCTTCGCCTCAACCATCGTGGCTGACTCACCATTTGAACGCGTGACGCTGGCGCCGGACAGCTGCGCGACCATCTCCTCGGCGAGGGCTTGGGCCGCTGCTGGGTTGTCCTCTGCGTTGATCTGGACCGCCCATGGGAACTCGTCGGCGGGTGGCCCGTTGTCAACTTGCCTCACCGTGAAGTTGCCGCCTTCAAGAGTGTTGAGCTGAGTCTCGAGAAGTGCTGCTAGTTCGACGGCTGTTGTAGTGCGATCTTTGAAGTCAACGAGTTGGAGCTCGATATTGCTACCGCCCGACCCCGACTGGAAGTAGCCGGCCGATTCAAGCACGTTGCCCGCAGTGGCCAAGATCATTTGGTCGACGGAGTCGGAGAGAGCCTGGGCTTGCTCGAGGTCAGTGCCCTCGTCGAAGTCGGCCGCGATGTAGACGAGGTTCGAGTCCTTCGACGGTGGGAAGATGTTGAAGGTCAAACTAGAGAGGGTGCCGATGGCGAGGCCTACGACGACAAGCGACGCTGCGATGGCGGTGGCGGCAACTGCGAGGCCTTGCGGACGTCGTCGTTCGATCAGAGACACCGCTTGTCTCAAGAATCGTGCGGCCTTCTTCTCGAACCTGATAACTGGATTGGCTGGCACCTTGCCCCGAACCAAGAACTGGCTTCCCATCATCGAGATCAGGAGAATCGACAAGGTAAACGAGCAAATCAAAGTGATGATCACGGTGATCGGCATGATGCGAATGAACTCACCAAGAAGACCCGAGATGAAGAGCATCGGCATGAAAACCAGAACGGTTGTAAGCGTGCCTGAGAACGAAGCGGTGCCGACGCGATCAATGGCGACACGGACGACATCGAGTGGATCGTCACCAGCGTGTCGATTGGCATCGATTGACTCGGCAATCACGATTGCGTCATCGACGAGAAGCCCTAGCGTCAGAATCAGCGCGAACAGAGTGATGGTGTTGAGCGTCTGGCCAACCAACAACAGGCAGAGCAGCGACGCCGCAAGGACCGTGACCATGAACGCCGAGGTGACGACGGCGACCCGCCATCCGATAAGGAGCAGGCTGACGATCGCAACTGCGATAAGGCCCGTGAGCAGATTTCGTTGCAGGGAACCGAGTTGGTAGTTGATCTCTGTTGCAAAGTCGGCGGAGATCTTCGCGTCGAGACCGTCGGCGAGCGGCGCTGTCGTGAGCGAGTTTGTAATCAGGTCGCTGAATTCGAGAACGTCGAGGCCACTGTCAGCCCGGTTGACCCCGATCAGAATCGCTGGAGAAAATCGCGGATCGCCTGAGTCGTACAGACGGGCAAACGAGGTCTGGCGCTCTGCAAGCGCGCCCGTTGCAGGATCAGGGGCCTCCTCGATTTGCCACTGGACTGTTGCGCTCTCGACGGCTTCGTTGAGGGAGAGGTGAGCGGCGACGGCGTCGGCTTCTCGTTGAAGATCGGGAATCAAAACGCCGTCTGTAGCGGCAACAGAGACCAGTAAGTCGTATCGATTGAGGTACTTGGCCGCTTCGACTGCGTTGTAGTTCACATCGACGCTGTCTGGCACGATGCCAAGATGCGCCCCCTCGATGAGGGCTACGCCTTCGGCTGAGCTGAGGTTGGTATCGAGTTCGACGAACACGGTCGCTCGGTTAGAGCCGGCGTAGCTCACCGTTGAAGTCACGCCATCAATCTCAAGGAGCGCGGCGCCCAATGGCTTGGTCACGTCCTGGTCGACAAGCTCAGGGTCATCAGCGAAATAGGTCGCGTTGACCAACGCAAACGGCGTATTGATCGCAGGGAATCCCTCGCGATCTAGTCCATCAAAGTATGCGTAACCACCAGCAACGAGTAAGACGATCCACAAGGCGAGGGTGACTCGCCAATGCCGGGCTGCAGCGACCGCAGCCCTCGTGAGTGGCTTCATCGATCTGGCGGACGGGCGGTTGTCGGCGGGTCGAATCGTTGTCGGACTTTGCTTCGTCGATGAGAGCGTTACCTTAGCTCTCACTTTGCGCCGCCTTGGCGAACGCGTTGCCCCCGTTGAACTTCGCACCGGTCGATCGTAACGCTCACATCGTCCTGGTCGTGGGCAATCGCGAACATGAGCGCGGTTGGCCGAGCATGTTCGCTATGCGCCAGCGGCGGTCGAAAGGTAGAGGAATCCGACGGCCACGATCAGAAAGAACAGTGATGCGACGCCGCCGAGGACGCGAGCCTTTGGGTCTGATGCCCACTGCGCCTCAGCGAGGTGGTGAATGCGTTGGGGCAGCTTGCGAACCCGAATTTCGCGAGTGAAGAACGGAGTCGCGATGCCGACCGAGAACGCGATAAAGACACCAACGAGGACGCTGGTTATGAGAGTTGCGATGAGTGCCCGTGAACGGTCCATGCCCCATGCATTCGTCGCTCGACCGAAATACCAAAGGTCAAGTGGCGATGCGACACCGTGACGTGAGGCCCCGTCGAGGCACTCTTCGGCTTGCGTGAACCAGCCGAGTCCGGCGTAGCTTGCAGCGAGCAAGGTCCAGCCGCGAGCGTTTCCCGGATCAAGTTTGATGGCGGCCCTAGCTGCCTTGTCGGCTGCGGTGAAGTTGCGGTCCGCGAGACGGGATGCCGCCTCAGCGATGAGGCCATCGGGGGTTCGGGTCAGCCTGACTCCGAGACGCTCACGCACTTGCTTGACGAGGGCGCGACGGTTGGCGTTCGCCGCGGCCTCAAGAAGTAGGTTGTCGATCATGTGGTTGTCTGGCTGAAGTTTGCGGGCCGACTCGAGCGCAATGATCGCCTTCTTCCACTCCCGCGCGTCGAGGCACCGACGTCCGGTGTCGATGAGCGTCTGGGCCGGACGGACTGCGGGCGGCGTTTCTGGCGGCGCGTGAATAGCTGTCTCGGTTTGGCGCTGCGGATCGGGAGAAACCAGGGTCACAGTTGGTCTATCGACCTATACGCCCGAAAAATGAGTACTCCGATTGCACTATCGGCCTAGGCCAAGGTGCCCAGATGCGCCCCCGCGCCCTAGGGTTTAGAGATGGTGCAACGGGACATCCTTGAAGATCTCAACAGCGCTCAGCTCGACGCGGTCACCCATCGTGGAGGCCCGTTGCTGGTGATCGCTGGTGCCGGATCGGGCAAGACTAGGGTTCTGACCAGGCGAATTGCGTGGATGATCGACGAAGGGCTTTCCCCTTTCGAGATTCTCGCTATCACGTTCACCAATAAGGCGGCGAACGAGATGAAGCACCGGGTTGGCTCGCTCATCGGCCCGGTTGCCGAAAAGATGTGGGTGTCGACCTTCCACTCTGCCTGCGTGCGAATTCTCCGGCGGGAGGCTTCGGTCCTCGGTTATCCGTCAGGGTTCACGATCTATGACCAGGCCGACGCGGCTCGGCTGGTCGGCTATGTGATCCGTGACCTGGGGCTTGACCCGAAGCGGTACCAGCCCAGGGCGGTGCAACACGCGATCTCAGCGGCCAAGAACGACGGTCTCAACGCAGCCCAGATGGCCGAGCGGGCCCAGGTTCCACCAGAGAAAAAAGCCGCCGACGTCTACGCCGAATACCAGCGCCGTATCCAACAGGCCGGAGCGATGGACTTCGACGACCTGCTGCTCAACACCGTCAAGCTCTTTCGCCAATCGCCGGATGCGCTCGACTACTACCGACGCCGCTTCGGTCATGTCTTGGTCGACGAATACCAAGACACGAACACGGTGCAGAACGAACTCGTCACTCAACTCGCGACGGAGCATCGTGGGGTCACCGTCGTTGGCGACAGTGATCAGTCGGTCTACGCCTTCCGCGGCGCCGACATCCGCAACATCCTTCAATTCGAGGAAGCCTTCAACGACGCGACCGTCGTGCTGCTTGAACAGAACTATCGCTCGACTCAGACCATTCTCGATGCGGCCAACGCCGTCATTACCAACAACTTCGGTCGCAAGCCGAAGAACCTCTGGACCGAAGCTGGTGCGGGCGAGCGGATCATCAAGTACCAGGCCGACGATGAGGTTGACGAAGCAAGTTTCGTAGCGAAGGAACTCGCTCGCCTCCACGACCGCGGCGATTATCGCTGGGGCGACATGGCTGTGTTCTATCGGACCAACGCCCAGGCCCGAGTGCTCGAGGAGTACTTCCTGCGGGTTGGCATCCCATACAAGGTCGTCGGCGGCACTCGCTTCTATGACCGCAAAGAAGTCAAAGACATCATTGGCTATCTGAAGGCCATCGCCAATCCGGCCGACGAGGTCTCGATCAAGCGGATACTCAACACCCCGAAGCGGGGCATCGGCAACACCACGATCGCGAAGCTAGACACCTACGCCCGCTCGCACGGCTACACCTTCATGCAAGCGATTGAGCGTGCGAGCGAGGCTGGTGTCTCCGGCACCGCGGTGAAGGGCATCGCGGCGTTCCGCTTGTTGCACGAGAGTTTCGTTGCTGAGTTGGAGAAGGGGCCGGCCACCGTGCTGGAGGCCGTGCTGCGCGACACGGGCTACATCGCCGAGCTCGAAGATCAGCGCTCAGTCGAGGCCGAGGGCCGAATCGAGAACCTGCAGGAGCTTGTTGGTGTCGCCCGCCAGTTCGAGACAGTCGATGAGTTTCTCGAACAGGTGTCGCTGGTGTCTGACACCGATGCACTCGACGATGACGAGGCGGCTGTTGTCCTCATGACCCTTCACGGGGCGAAGGGGCTGGAGTTCCCGGTCGCCGTGCTGATTGGCCTTGAAGACGGCGTGTTCCCCCACATGCGAGCGCTCACCGAGCCAGACGAACTCGAAGAGGAGCGCCGCCTTTGTTACGTCGGGCTGACACGAGCGCAGGAACGGCTGTACATCACACATGCCTGGAGTCGCATGCTCTTTGGTCAGACCCAATACAACCCGCCAAGCCGCTTCCTCAACGAGATTCCGGCCGAGCTGATCGAGGAGCCCGAAGGCTCGCGGGGCACCGGTAGCCGGCTCAAGTCGACGTCGTTCGGGTCGAGCGGCACGAGCGATCGTCCAAGTGGGTTCGCCAGCGATCCTGGCTCGTCGTTTGGCGGTCGTAACCGCCTTATCGACACTGCTCTCGCCGCGCCGACGCCCCAGCCGGTGGTTAATGAGGGAAAGTTCAAAATCGGCGATGACGTGATGCACAATAAGTTCGGCGAGGGCGTGATCCTCGACCTGCGTGGCCAAGGCGACAAGGCGGAAGCGGTCGTGCGGTTCCGCGAGGTTGGCGAGAAGGTCCTGTCGCTCATGTGGGCCCGCATCGAGAAGCTCTAACCCCGTAACACTGCACCCCGCTCGAAACGCATCTTTTTGGTGTCAGGTACCAACGCATCTTCTGCGTCGATCGTGGCCTGCTACGGGATCGCGGGTCACTTTTGTCGGAAGCGTTCGATGAACTGCTGCGCCACAGGATCTGCGGCAAGCGCGGCTCGTGCCTTTGACAAAGCTGCTCGGGCGCTGGCCGCATTGGCCAGTCCGTGGTGCTGGGCGAGGTCAGCGGCCGAGTACCGATACATGTCAGCGCCGAGAATGAGGCTGAGACGTCTGCTCTGCATTGAGCGCTTTGCAGATCGGTGGACCACAACCGACCCATCGAAATCGGCGAGCGCCATCTCAATCAATTGATCGAGATCCAGGAGTTGAGGTCGGTCAACGGGGGTAACGAGCTGCAAGCCCCGGAGGTCTGCTTCGACCACGCCATCTTGGCGGATCAGAAGGTCGGATCGGTCATTCTCGGCCTGGACAAACTGCTCGTACGTGCTGGTACCACTTGAGAGTCGCCGCACTACGTCAACGTGCACCCAGGTTTGGTGTCTGCGCCCACCCAGGTAATTCGCCATGCTTGACCAGCGATAGCTCGCCAGCCGCTCGATGCCAAGGTCAAGCGGATTCCGATGGATGTAGCGGCCGACAGCGACGAGATGCTCATCGGAAGCAACCACTACTTGGTGGAAACGCCCTCGAAACGGCGAGCCATCAAAGCCATGGCGCCAGTTGAAACGTTTGGCATAACGCAGCCCAAGCCATTGCATGGCCTCAGATAATTGAGGTTGTCGAGAGTGGGCCAGAAGGTGGTAGTGGTTTCCCATCAGGCAGTACGCGTGTATTTCCACCTCGAATTTTTCGTCAAGGCTGCTGAGGAGTTTCAGAAAGAAGTAGCGGTCTTCATCGTCGAGGAAGATCGACTCGCGCTTTGCTCCACGGTTCATGAGGTGGTGCCACGCGCCTGGGCGGTCAGTGCGGTTTCGTCGTACCATCGGCGCCTTTTCTGGAGGGCTCAAATGGCGGACGGCTTCAACCGTGCTCCGCGAAGTAGTACTCGCTAAGCCTAGGGTCCACGGCTCAAGTCCAGCTAAAAAGATGCGCTGGTACCTGACACCAAAAAGATGCGCTGGTGGTTGGTGAGGGGGAGGGGTGTTACGCCCAGTCGGGGACGAACGGTTCCTCGCCGGTGTCGATATAGCGCGTGTGGGTGAGCCACTCCCCACCGTTGTGCGAGTGGATGTGGTAGCCAACCGGGTCGAGTATGAGCCTGACCGGGGCGTTCGGCTTGAGGTCGAGCGCAACATGCTGGACGGTCGAGATGCCGACTGAGGCTCTTGTCCCGGCCACGACGGAATGGATCGGCCGGTGCAGATGCCCGCACATAATGAACCCCGGTGACACTGAATCTCGCAAGACCTCGGTGAAGAGGTCGAGCCCTTCGAACCCAGCTTCGTCCATCCAGTCGATCCCGCTCAAGAAAGGGGGGTGGTGGATCGCCAACACCGTTGGCTCGGCCGAGTTGTTGAGCTCTGCGGCCAACCACGCGGCCCGCTCGTCATCGATGCACGCGCCAGCCTGGCCCGGAATCGTCGAGTCGAGTCCAATGATTCTGACCCCGCCTGCAACAACCGACCAGCTTGCGTGGTCGGCGTCGATCCACGGCATGTCCGGAAACGCAGCACGCATGCGATCTCGATCGTCGTGGTTTCCGCCGATTGGGAGCGCCTGAATCTCGAGTGGGGCTAGACGAGATGTGAGTTGCTCATATTCGACGGCCGAGCCCCAACTGGTGAGGTCGCCGGTGATCACGACGGCGGACGGACGCGGTGACTCGGCATTCAGCGACGTAACCGCCACCTCGAGACGCCGATTGTTGTCGAGGTAGTGCTCTTCCTTGGTGCCCGGTTCAAGAATGTGAAGGTCGCTGAGCTGGGCCAAGAACATCTACTTACTCACTCTCCGTCGTTCTTGTAGTCTCATCGGCAACTCGGTCGGCCGCATTGAGGTCAATACTCAGTGTGCCGTCACCATGCAGAGTCACGGGATACGACGGAAGACCGGTTCCGTCCTCGGGATACTCGGTGCCGTCGCACTTGTCGATAAAGATTCGCAGGTCGGCTTCCCACTCGACGAAACACTCTGGGGCCGCACCAGTGGCCCGGATGCCGAATGAAAGCCACCCGATTTCAGCGTCATCGCCGAGGTGTTGGAGGTAGATGTCGCGGTCACGACCAACAAGATCTGGAAAGTAGACAGGACCTCGCTCGGCGATGTCGGACGCTCGCTCTTCTGCTTTGCCTGCCTGGAAGACTTGTTGGTCGTTGGCGACTTGGAGGTCGCCTTCGCTGGCCAGATTGAGAATCCGAGAACCGAGAAAAACCATCGCCACGAGGCCAAGAAGGCTCACCAGGCCAACGATGATGGCCGAACGGTTGATCCCGGTCTGTTGCTGTACTGGCATTGCTCTCCTGGCCGGTTAGTGACAAGTTCATTCGAAAGGTGAACGAACGGTCATGATCGACCTAGTATCGCAGAGTCGTGTGCTCCCGAGGCATACGTCGAGCGCGAACATCACTGAAGACTGACCAGACGGAGGCCGCGAACCAGTGGACCTACTCGAATATCAAGGCAAGCAGTTCTTTGCGTCATACGGGATTCCCGTATCTGATGGCGCAGCGACCGACAATGTCGACGAGGCTGTAGCCATCGCCGACCGCATCGGGTATCCCGTTGTTGTCAAGGCTCAGGTGCATACCGGCGGACGAGGCAAGGCCGGTGGCGTAAAGCTGGCAGCCGATGCCGCTGAAGCCCGTGAGCACGCCTCAAACATCCTTGGCCTCGATATCAAGGGCCACATCGTGAAGACGATCTGGATTGAGGTCGCATCCGATATCGCCGAGGAGTATTACGCCAGTTTCACGCTTGATCGCGCGGCGAAGAAGCACCTTGGCATGTTGTCAGCCGAAGGCGGCGTCGAGATTGAAACAGTGGCTGAAGAGAACCCTGACGCCATCGCCAAGATCTGGATCGACCCAGTCGACGGTCTTACCGAAGAGGCCTGCCGAGCTTGGGTCGCTGCCGCGAACCTCAACCCAGCAGCCACCGAGGGCTCAGTCGATATTCTGATGAAGCTGTACACCGCGTACGTCGATGGCGACGCCGATCTCGCCGAGATCAACCCGCTCATCCTCAAGCCAACCGGCGAAGTACACGCGCTCGACGCGAAGGTGTCGCTCGACGGCAACGCCCTCTACGAGCACCCCGACTACGCCCAGTACGAGGAGACCCAGCCCCGAGACGATCGTGAGCAAGAGGCGCACGACAAGGGGCTGCAGTACGTCGGCCTCGACGGAACTGTTGGCGTCATCGCCAACGGAGCTGGCCTCGCTATGAGCACGCTCGACGTGGTCAATCAGGCTGGCGGCAAGGCCGCAAACTTCCTTGACATCGGCGGCGGCGCGAATGCCGACGTGATGGCAGGCGCGCTTGAGGTCATTAACAACGACAAGGCCGTGAAGTCGATTTTCATCAACATCTTTGGTGGCATCACGCGCGGCGAAGAGGTAGCCAACGGCATCCTCGAAGCCATGAAGCGGGTGTCGATCGATTCACCAATCGTGATCCGCCTCGACGGAACGAATGCTGACGAGGGACGCGCCATCTTGCTCCCCGAGCTAAACGACATGTTGATGATGGAAGAAACCATGCTCGGTGCGGCCAAAAAAGCCGTCGAGCTGGCGAGCTGAGAGGCCGAACCATGGCTATTTTTGTAGACGAAAACACCAAAGTTATCTACCAGGGACTTACCGGTTCACAGGGGCGCTACTACGGCCTCCTCAACCGTGACTACGGCACGCAGGTTGTTGCTGGCACCAACCCAAAGAAGGCAGGCACCGACGTCGATGGCATTCCTGTGTTCGCTTCCGTGGCAGAAGCCAAGGAAGCAACCGGCGCCACCGCAACCTGTATCTTCATTCCGGCTCCCGGCGTGCAGTCCGCAGTTCTCGAAGCGGCCGAGGCTGGCATCGAGTTCATCGTTGCCATCACCGAGGGCGTGCCGGCACAAGACGAGGCCTACTTCTTCAACAAGTTGAAGCGAGACTTCCCTAACACCCGCCTGCTTGGTCCAAACTGCCCCGGCATCATCAGCCCAGGAAAGGCCAACATCGGTATTACCGCTGGCCACATCGCCAAGGCTGGCGGTCCGGTCGGCATTGTGAGCCGTTCGGGCACGCTGACCTATCAGGCGCTCTACGAGCTGAAGCAGAAAGACATCGGTGTCACCACCTGTGTCGGTATCGGCGGCGACCCCGTGCCCGGCACCAGCTTCATCGATTGCCTTGCTGCATTCGAAGCCGACCCCGAGACAAAGGCGATCATGATGATCGGCGAAATCGGCGGCTCAGCTGAAGAAGAGGCGGCGGAGTTCATCAAGAGCAACGTCACCAAGCCCATCTCCAGCTACATCGCTGGCGTCACCGCACCTCCAGGAAAGAAGATGGGCCACGCTGGCGCCATCGTTTCTGGCGGCAAGGGAACCGCAGCGGCGAAGATGGAAGCACTGCGCGACGCTGGGGTCAAGGTTGGCGACAATCCAACCGAGGCTGGCGAGCTCATGGCAGAAATTGTGGCCGGTCTCTAGTCGACCCGTCCCATAGAAGTACAACAGCCTCTGTCCCTGCTTCGGCCGCGGCAGAGGCTTTTGCGTTTTGGTCTGGTTGACTCACGGGGTGCAGCACCGAGCGATGACTTTAGGTTTGTGCGCCCTCGTGGCGGCGTGCACCAACAGCGTCAACGCTGCGATAACCGGACCACCGATCGCAAATGGCACGACAACAACAGAGGGATCGCCAGAAATCGTTGTCGAGACTTCGGCTGCGCCCGTCCATGAGCCATATGTCGGCATACCGAGAGCTCTTGTGTTGGCGAACGGAATTGTCGTTCCCGTCCTCTACGAGGCGGACGACCGATATTCCATCCACACGCCTTGCGGAATTGCCGCCTTCATTGACAAATCTGACGACATCGTTGAGGTCGCTGGCATCGACATCGTGCTCGACCCTGGACACGGCGGCGCAATCGAGACCGGAGCGGTTGGTCCTAACGGATTGGTGGAGAAAGATCTGAATCTAAGTGTCGCCCTCGCTACTGAGTCGCTGCTGGTCGAAAGAGGCTATGCGGTACTCCTTACGAGAACAGGGGACTATCGAATGCCGCTTCAGACACGAGCAGAGATCGCAAACCGGCTCGACGCAACGGTGTTCGTGTCGCTCCATCACAACTCGCCCACCGCAAATCCCTCCCCGATCCCCGGTACTGAAATCTTCGTTCAGTCAGGTTCGGACGAGTCGAAGCGGCTCGGCGGCCTCGTCTACGAGTACGTGGTCGAGGCGCTCGACGACTTCGACCTCGATTGGGTTGCTGCCACTGACGCTGGTGCGCTTGCGGTCATGAATGACCGAGGGACGGATTCATACGGCATGATCCGTCGCCCAAACATGCCCGCTGCCCTCGCCGAGCTTGCCTACATTTCCAACGCACCAGAGGCAGAGTTCATGAGCACGCAGGTGTATGTCGACACCGCGGCGGCGGCGCTGGCCGATGCCGTCGTCGCCTGGCTTGAAACCGACGACCCAGGCACGGGACACGTCGCCGAGCCACGATCGTTCACGCCAAACGGACTGACGGGCGGCCCGTCGGGCTGTGTCGACCCAGACCTCGGCCAGTAGCAAGGATTTAAACATTCCGTTAGCGGCGCTCTGGAGCACCCCAGCTAGGGTCAGTCAGCGTGCGAGCCTTGCTGAGTGTCTATGACAAGTCCGGAATCGTTGACCTTGCAAAGGCGCTTCATGAAGTCGGCGTCGAGCTTGTCTCTTCTGGCGGAACCGCGGCTGTCATCGCCGCTGCGGATATCCCAGTCCTCGATGTCGCTGAGCTGACCGGCTCACCCGCAATGCTTGGTCACCGAGTTGTGACCCTGCACCCAAAGGTCCACGGTGGAATTCTGGCCGACCGAAGTGATCCATCGCATCTGGCCGACATGAAGAAGTTCGGAATCGATGGGATCGACATAGTCGTCAGCAATCTGTATCCCTTCGGCGCTGACCCAAGCGGTTTTGACCACGCCCAGTCGGCATCGTCCGAGGACCTCATCGACATCGGTGGCCCGGCCATGACGCGGGCGGCAGCAAAGAACCATGCATCGGTCACCGTGTTGGTCGACCCAGATGACTACGAGTTGGTCCTCGGCGAACTTCGTGACTCCGGAACAACGACCGCAGCAACGAGGCGGTCGTTGGCCCGTAAGGCGTTCGCTCATACGGCAACCTACGACGCAGCCATCGTGACGTGGTTCGATCAGACAGACGCTACGACGGATGATCCGCTGCCGCCCACGATTCATCTCTCACTCGAGCGCGCTCAAGATCTCCGCTACGGCGAGAACCCCCACCAGCAGGGCGCCCGCTATCGAGTGTCGGGAACGTCGACCTGGTGGGATTCGGTTGAGCAGCAAGCGGGCATGGCGCTCAGCTACCTCAACCTCTTTGATGCCGACGCAGCATGGCGCCTGGCCCACGACTATGGCGACCATCCGACCGTCGCCATCATCAAGCACGCCAACCCGTGCGGCCTCGCGATCGACGACGACCTCGCCCAGGCGTACGCCAACGCGTTCGCGTGCGACCCACGATCTGCCTTTGGCGGAATCGTTGCCCTCAACCGCATCGTCGATGATGCGACCGTAGAAGCCATTGAAGGCGCGGCGCAGGCCGACGTGATCATCGCTCCTGGATACGGACCTGGCGTAGTCGATCGGCTGATTGCGAAGCGGAAGAACACCAGATTGCTTGTCGCCAAGCAGCCAGAGTCCACGGCACTGAGCTTGCGGCCCCTCTCGGGTGGCTATCTCGTGCAAGAGAGTCACAACTTCGCATCAGCGCCCGAGACCTGGAAGATTGTCACCGACCGAAAGCCGACCGACGCCGAGATGCGCGACGCCGAGATTGCGTGGCGTACCTGCGGCCATGTTATTTCCAATGCCATAGTCCTGGTGAAAGACGGTGTTGCATGGGGCATCGGAGCCGGCCAACAGAACCGGGTTGAGTCAGGCGAAATTGCCGCCAGCAAGGCTGCCGGCCGCGCCGCTGGGGGCGCGTGTGCGTCAGACGCGTTCTACCCGTTCCCCGATGGCATCGAGGCGGCAGCAGCCGCCGGCGTCACCGTGGTTGTGCAACCCGGCGGCTCAGTGAATGACGACAAGACTATTGCCAAGGCAAATGAGCTTGGCCTGGTCATGCTGTTCACTGGTGAGCGCCAATTCCGCCACTAAAACTCGCAACCACGCTCCCGTTTTGTGGGTGCCAGGACGCCCAAAAGGGCACTCTGGCACCCCCAAAAACGGAGAGTGTCAGGCGGAGACCCAGGTTTCCACTTCAAACAGTCGCCCAAATCCGTGGCGGCTGAGGTTTCGCTGTGAGTCGCCACCTGCCGCTGCCGTAGTTGCGGCCAGATCACAGCCGTGGCGCGAGGCGACCTGAAGACGGTGACTTATCAGAGCGGCTTGCACTCCGCGGCGCCGGTGGGCTGGCATTGTCGACATTCCACCAAGTGTCGCTATCTGGTCTCGGCTTGTGACGCTGGCGCACCCGACCGGATAGTCGCTCGCTGCGTCGAACGCGATCACCATCCCATCCTTGTCGTTAACGTGGGCTGCGACTGCAAACAGGTCGGAGGCAGATCGCCGCTCCGGACTTGTGTGCCCCCAGCCTGCGGCGTTCACGTCTTGCCATAGCTCAAGGTCGGTCTCACTGATGACCGACCTAACGACGATGTCGTCTGGTGCTGCGATTTCGGGGCCAGGGATTCGACGTGCGGACGCAGTTGTATCCCTCAGCGGGTCATGGACGAAGCCATGGCTGCGAAGCAGATCGACAGTCGATGGGAGCGTGAATGGGGTGACCTCGAATGCGGGTTCGACGCCCGCCGATTGGCTGATCGAGACGACCAAATCGATGTCGGCATTGGTGACTTCCTCGTTGATTCCAACAGCCATGGCCCGGTTTACGTACAGGCCCGAGCCCGAGATGACCAAGTAGCCATCGGCCACTTGGTGAGTCTGGCGGCGGCTCGCAAGTCCTGCCTGAGGCAGCGCCGCAGCGTGGGCGACATTGTTGAGCGCCCACGCCCGGATCAAGCGTTTGCCGAGTTCGTCCATGCCGACAGTATGGCCGTTCGAAGCCCCCAAAACGGGGGTTGTTTGGCCCGCATCGTGGAACAAATTGTTGAATCTGCTGGCCAAACCTGGCCCGTTCATCTATGGTCACACTCAACACGATCAAGGCCGCTGGTAGGGCGGCCGAGGGTGTAGACGATTCCGTAGCTGCGAAATCGCCCGCCGAAGGCATCGTGTCAATTCGACCGGGACCTACCACATGACCAAGATCCATGATCTTTTCAATGGCGCTTCGCCGACCGTTAGCTTTGAGTTTTTTCCTCCAAAGGATGAGACAACTCTGAGCCAGTTCAATGGAGCCATCCATGATCTGGCGCTCCTCCGACCAGACTTCGTCAGCGTGACCTACGGGGCTGCGGGATCAGATCGAGATCGAACGCGAGACGCCGTCATTCGTGCCGAAGCCGAGTTCGACTTCCCTGTGATGGCGCACCTGACCTGCCTCGGACACACCCGTCGAGAAATCAGCGTGTTGGTCGATTCATACGAGAAGGCGGGCGTGCAAAACATTCTGGCGTTGGGCGGCGACGCACCGAAATCAGGACCGGTACCACGGGGCGACTTTCGCCACGCCAGCGATCTTGTCGCCTACCTCCGCGACAACTACGACTTCTCGATAGGCGTCGCCGCCCACCCAGAAGGGCACCCTCGCTCCGCCGACTTGCACTCCGATCGTGTCAACCTCGCGAAGAAACTGAACGAAGCCGACTTCGCCATAACCCAGTTCTTCTTCGACGTCGACCACTATCGATCGATGATCGACGACCTCGGGCGGCACGGCTGCAACAAGCCGGTAGTTCCCGGAATCATCCCGATCACCAACGCCGCGCAGGTCACTCGCTTCGCCGAAATGGCAGGAGCGACGATCCCTGTCGAGTTGGCGCAGCGCATCGAGGCGGCCAACGGCGACGAAGCCGAGGTGCGAAAGATTGGGGTGGCAGCAGCAGCCAAATTGGCCGCCGACCTCCTCGACGCTGGCGCGCCCGGGCTCCACCTCTACTCACTGAACCGAGCCGAGGCATCAACCGAGGTTCTCGCTGAACTCGGATTGGTTCCAGCCGCAACTTCGTAGGGTCGCCGCTTCCGCAGTGAGAGTGATCAACGACCCGAGCTGGTTATGGCTGGTCGTTGATTGCTCGCCAGACCCGCTGTGGAGTGAGCGGGATATCGATGTGTTTGATATCAAGGTGGCTAAGGGCATCGATGACGGCGTTCTGCACCGCAGGCACTCCGCCGATTGTTCCCGATTCAGCTATGCCTTTGCAGCCGAGTGGGTTGTTCGGCGAAGGGTGTTGAGTCAGCGACGATTCGAACTGGATCATCTCTGCGGCCGACGGGATTGCGTAGTCGAGGAACGTTGATGTCAGCGGGTTGCCGTTCGGGTCGTAGACAAACTCTTCGTAGAGCGCTTGCGCAATGCCTTGGGCGAGCCCGCCGTGCACCTGACCAAGGGCGATCATCGGGTTGATGATCGCTCCCGCGTCGTCGACGGTGACGACGCGGAGGAGCTCAGTCATACCGGTTTCAGTGTCGACCTCGACAACAACCGCATAGGCCCCGTACGGCACCGTTGGCCCTTCGCCGTCGAAGTCGTGAGCACACCCGAAGAGCCAGTCTTCGTCCGAGGCTGCGTGAGCCGAAGCGAGCTCAGCCCAGCCGACCGAGGAAGCACCCGGTGATCCGGCGACGTGGAAGCGGGCCGCACTGAAATCGAGCACGATGTCATCAACTGATGCTTCAAGCAGATCGGCGGCCTGGCGCCGAGCAAGTGTCACAAACTCGTCTGTTGCGATGGCGATTGCCGAGCCGGCTTTCTGTGCCGACCGAGAGCCACCGGTGACGCCACCCCGTGGCACTACATCGGTGTCGCCGTGGAAAATTTCGATCTCGCTGACAGGCACGCCAGTTCGCTCCGACACAAGCTGAGCCCAGGTGGTGTAGTGCCCCTGGCCGTAGGGCGACGACCCGGTGAGCACTCGCAGCGAGCCGTCGTCCTTGAGCTCGATCGACCCATATTCACTACCCGGTGCACCAGCCGTTCGATCTACAAACGTCGAGAGGCCGAGTCCCAGCTGTTTCGCCGACCCCGAATCACGCCGTGTCGCCTGCTCGGCCCGGAATGCGTCGAAGCCAACAATCTCGAGACAGCGTTCAAAGGCATCGTGGTAGTCGCCAGAGTCATAGATGACTCCGGAGGGATTGGTGTAGGGAAGCTGATCTGCTCGTAACAGGTTCTTTCGGCGCAGCGTGGCCGGGTCCATCCCGATCTCGGCGGCAAAGAGGTCGACTGCCCGGTCGACAAGGGCCCCCGATTCTGGCCGCCCTGCACCTCGGTAGGCCGCGAGGGGAGTGGTGTTTGTGACCACCGCAGTCGAGACCCAATTGACCCGCTCGACGTCAAACGGCCCTGGCATCATCCGGCCTGTGTTCTGCGCAAGCACCGGCCCGGCCACAGGGTACGCGCCGCAGTCGACGAGAATGTCGGCTTCCAAAGCCCGAAGTGTTCCATCGCGATCGCCTGCGATTCTGATTGTGTTTCGCTGCGCTCGAGAGTGGCCGAGCCCAACCATGTCTTGACTCCGAGATGGCGTCCATCGCACCGGTCTGCCGCTCCGTCGCGAGAGGAACGGGAGTAGGAGATCTTCGGAGTACGGCCGGCCCTTTGCCCCGAAACTTCCTCCGACGTCGCTGGTAATGACCCTGACCGACGAAGGCTCGAGGCCGTAGCAATACGCCAACATCTTCTGCACTATGTGCGCACCTTGGCACGACGCATACTGCACGATGCGATCGCCGTCCCAGTAACACGCTGCGACTCGGGTCTCGATTGGGCACGGAGCCAATCTCTGGTTCTCGATGACGGCTTCAACGACGACTTCGTACACCGAGAAGTCGATGGCGCCGTTTCCGTTTGTGGCGGTGTGCACCAGGTTCGAATCGAGGTGTTCGAATAGCCGTGTCTCATTGGCAAGCGCTGCGTCGAAGCCAATAACTGGCGGTAGTGGCTCGTAGTTGATCTCGATGAGCTCAGCGGCGTCGGCAGCGGCCGCTTCGTTTTCGGCGACGATGGCAACGATTGGCTGGCCAACGTAACGCACAATGTCGTGCGCGAGATACGGCCTGGCCGTGCCCTCGGGGTAGTCGGGAGGTAGCGGAGGCGGGGGTCCAAGGTCGATGTCGGCTGCGGTCACAACATCGACGACTCCGGGCGATACGAGTGCTTCGGAAACATTGATGTCTGCGATTCGAGCATGGGCTTCAATCGAGGTCACGTAGTGAACCACGAGCGCCCCGTCGAGCGGGACGTTGGCAACGAAGCTTGTTTCACCGCGCAATAGGTGAGGGTCTTCGACCCGCCGGACCGACGTCCCGAAGAGCGTATTTGGTGAGCTGCCATCGACCGTTGCCGTCATGGACGGACCCTAACTGGCCGCGACTGGGTCGGCCGAATCGGCAACGCGGATCGGCGGCAATCGGATCACGGCTGTCACTGCCGTGAGCACAACGAGACCAGCGAGCCCCTGAATCCAGGTGATGGGCTCGTCGTGGATGAGCCACGCCAATCCAAGCGCAACGATGTGCATGGATTGGAGGTAGAGGGACGAACGAGCCGCTTCGAGATAGCCGTGGATCCATCCCATGATCACGTGGCCGAACGCACCAGTGAAGAACGCAACGATGGCGATCCAAAGCCAGTCGTACCCGCCGAATTCTTTGGCTTCGGTGGGGCTGACGAAGATCACGACAAGGGGCACCAGCACGGCGAAGGCCCAGAAGTTGACGCCCGCCATCCATTGGATTGGGTCGACGTTGTGCTGGGTTCGGGCCAGGCGGGTCAGAACGAAATACACAGAGAATGACAACATCGCGAGGAAGGAAAACGCGAGCCCGAGCCATGATGCCCGCAGTTCGTCGCCAGCCCCCAGTACAACCCCAGCCGTTGCGGCAACGCCGACAAGCGTCCACAACAGCTGCTTTCTGGTTGGGCGTTCGCCGAAGATAGGACCAGCCACGATGAGGAGCAGAGCCGGCTGCATGGCAACGACCACGGACAAGACAGCCACTGCGGCCTCTTGCACCGTCGCAAACACAAACACCATGTTGATGCCGAATGCCATGCCAGGAAGGGCAGACGCCTTCAGACTTTGCCTCGTCACCTTGTTGCCAGTCGCCGCTGCGATCCCAAAAAGGACCGGAAACGACAAGCCGAATCGAAGGCCAGCGCCGACGAGGGGCGGAGCCGTGATCAGTTTGGTGACTGGTGGCCCGGCTCCCCACACGAGGGCGACGATTGCGACTGCACCAAGGAGAACGCCCGCACTTGGCTCTGATGAGTTCTTTGGCACCGGCGGAGTCTTGCAGGTTCCCCCGCGACCGAGCGAACTGCCCCCAGCGAACGAGCGAACTCCGCGACGTTGACAGATCGTCGTTGTTCTGTTCCCATGCGCACATGACGCAGCTGACTATCTCCGAGGCAGTAACCCAGATCAAGGACGTTGTCGGTTCGGCTGGATGGCTCGCGGGTTCTGACGCCGAGAGCTACCTCATTGATGAACGGAAAGAGTTCTCTGGTGAGGCGCTTGGAGTCGTTCGGCCAGCTTCGACGACCGAAGTGGCGGCAGTCGTCGAGCTATGTGCCGAGGCATCAATCGTCGTGCTGCCCCAAGGTGGAAACACCGGGTTGTCTGGCGGCTCCGTGCCAAACGTCGATCGGCCCACCATCGTTCTGTCGCTCACGAGAATGCGTGCGATTACCGATGTTAATGCGGACGGTTTTACGATCACGGCCGAAGCCGGTGTGACCATCCAAGAACTCCAGGAGGCGGCGGTGGCCGCAGGCCGGCTCTTCGCCCCCGATTGGGGGGCACGAGGGACTGCGACACTCGGTGGAGCAATTGCGACCAACGCCGGTGGCATCAATGTGCTGCGCTTCGGAACGACTCGAGACCAGGTGATGGGACTCGAGGTTGTACTGGCCGATGGACAGGTGTGGGACGGGTTGCGAGCATTGCCGAAGGACAACTCGGGCTATGACTTGAAGCATCTCTTCATCGCGTCAGAAGGCACGCTCGGCATTGTGACGAAGGCAATCATGAAGTTGCGCCCGTTACCGGCGGCGCATCGCACCGCGTTCGTGGCCCTCACCGACATCGACCGTTTGAACGAGGTGTTTTCGCTGGCCCAAACCATGTCGCCTCAAGGTCTCAGCGCGTTCGAGTTGATTCCCGAGGTCGGGGTGGCTGCAGTTACCGAGCGATTCGACATCGTTCGACCGCTGCCCGAAATCGCCGAGTGGTATCTCCTCATGCGCGTCAGCGGAGCAGAGGGCATCGGCGACGAACTGCTCGCCTACCTCGACGCTGCGAGCACCAGGGGTCTCATCTCTGATGCGGTAATCGCCGACTCATCGGCCCAGGAGCAAAATCTGTGGGACTTGCGCGATGAGCTTCCGCCGATGCGCGTGTTCGATGCATACCTGTTGAAGTATGACCTTGCGGTTCCACCTGATCGCATCGCCGAGTTTCATGGTGCGATCCGTGATCTGATCGAAGCAACGGTCCCCGGCGCGCTGCCGTATGCGTTTGGCCACGTGGGCGACGGCAACTTACATCTGACCGTGTGGCCGGCCACATCGGAGCCGGGACTTCTTGAGGCGAAGGAGGCGGAGTTGTTCGGCCTGATCGACGATCTCGTGTGGTCGTTTGGTGGCACCATCAGCGCAGAGCACGGCATTGGCCAAGAGCTTCGGGTGCGGATCGTCGGCCAGAAACAACCGGTCGAATTCGAGATGATGCGAGCTATCAAAGAACTCTTCGATCCACAAGGGATTCTCAATCCGGGCAAGCTCCTGCCAGACGAGTAGCGGCTAACGAATGGAGCTGGCCGGTTCAGCAACTGTTACCGGCCAGCCCAGGACTAGGTCTTTTGCTGCGATAGATAGGGCCGCTGATGCTGATGCGGGATCACGAGCGGCATGGCATTCGGGCGGCCGTTCTTGAGCCATTGTCTAGTTCCGGCCGCCGCTCGCTCGATGAGCTCGCTCGACTGAGAGAAGTCGATTGGTGTCACCGATATCGGGCACGGAGCAGGGATGAGGTGGACCGGGACATCAAACCGTTTGTGTGCCAGTTCGAGGGCCAGACGCTGCTGGACAAATAGAGCCATTGAGTGGAGGGCAAGTGCGAGGGCATTGTCTGGAGCCGAGACGAGGCCGCACGAATACCCAGGGTTCAGAACCCACACCTCGGTCGCCCCTGCTTCGATTGCCCGCGAAATTGGGGTGTTGTTCGAAACTCCGCCGTCAAACAGTTTCCTGCCTTCGAAACTGACGGCCGGGAAGATCCCGGGCAGCGCCGAGCTCGCTAACACTGCGTCGAGGGCCGGCCCGGAGTGGAGGACTACTTCGTCGCCAGACGTCGCATCGGTGGCGATGATCTGAAACGGTATGGGCGCATCCTCGAGGCGATCGAAGCTCAGATGACGTTCGAGGAGCGAGCGAAGCCCGGAGTCAGAAATGAAGTGTCCGGATCGGCCAACAAGCGCTCGAAGGCCCAGGCGAACACCGACCGGGAACAGATGCGAGCGTTCAAGGTCGCCCCAAACTGCGGCGAGGTCGGCGGCTGGCCTACCCGTAGCGAACCAAGACCCGTTGATCGCCCCGACAGATGTGCCAACAATGAGGTCGGGCGTGATGCCCTCTTCTTCGAGAGCCACCGCCATGCCAACCTGGATTGAGCCAAGGCTGGCACCGCCAGAGAAGACAAACGCAACACAGGGCGGTGTTGGGTCTTCTGCCGGCGGGACGGTGGCACTCATACGAATTGAACAAGATGGGTAGCCCAACAATTCCGCGATATTGAGGGGGCAAGCTCATGGTTGTACTGTGCGGCCATGGCATCCCTCAATCAATCTGGTCGCCCCGTCGACGACGTGATCGCCGAGCTGTCGGCGAAGCGGGACGACGACGTCAAGTGGAAAGACGGTCGGACATTCGGCTTGGTCTACGACGGTGGTCCTGAAGTGCACGAGGTCGCCGAGAAGGCAGCCATGATGTATCTCCACGAGAATGCGCTTAACACAAAGGCGTTTCCGTCGCTCGGATCGATCCAGAGCGAAGTGGTTGGTTGGACCGCGAGCCTTCTTCACGGCCCCGACACCGCATCGGGCTTTCTGACGAGCGGAGGCACCGAGTCGATTCTGTGCGGGGTCAAGGCAGCCCGCGAGCGAGGCCGAATCGAGCGCTCGGTTACCGAACCCGAGATGGTTCTGCCTGCAAGTGCACACGCCGCCTTTCACAAAGCAGCGCACCTCTTCGGAATCAAGGTTCACAAGGTCGACGTCAAAGCTGATTGGACCGCAGACGTCGAGGCGATGGCCAACTTCGTCAACGAGAACACAGTGTTGGTCGTCGGGTCAGCGCCCCAGTATCCCCAAGGCGTGGTCGATGACATTCCCGCAATCGCGGCGTTAGCTCAGAGCGTCGACGCGAACTGCCACGTCGATGCGTGCATGGGCGGATTCGTGTTGCCGTTTGTCGAGATGCTTGGCCGTGACGTGCCGGTGTGGGACTTCAGGGTCGACGGGGTGTCATCAATCTCGGCCGACATACACAAGCTGGGGTATGCGCCTAAAGGCGTCTCGGTCATCGTGCACCGGACGAAGGAGTTGCGCCGGTACCAGACGTTCATTTTCGACGATTGGCTCGGCGGTTTCTACGCGTCGCCCAACATGCAAGGCACACGGTCTGGTTTGCCTATGGCCGCCGCGTGGGCCGTGATGCAACAGCTTGGAGTCGATGGCTACAAAGCCCTCGTCGGTCAAACCTTGAAGAACTCGGACGAGATCAGAGCTGGGATAGCGGCTATCGACGGCATCAAAGTGCTCGGCGATGGTCAATACCATCTTGTCGCCCTCGCCAGCGACCCTGATTCGAGCGACCCGGTCGATGTGTTTGCGCTCGGCGATGCGCTCGCGAAGCGAGGCTGGTATCTCGACCGTCAGGGCCCCCCAGATTCGCTGCACTCAACTGTCTCAAACTCGAATACCGGTGTTGTCGATGAGTACTTGAGTGCGCTCCGAGATTCTGTTGCCGAGGTCAGGGGAACAACGACCGATGACCGATCGACCAACTATGCAACGCTCGAGTAGACGATGACCCTCCGAATCACCCTTGATGAAATTCGTGCCGCAGCCGAACTAATTAGCGCCGAGGTCGTGCGGACTCCTGTCGTTTCTAGTTCGAGCTTGGATGAGCTCGCCGGTTGTCAGGTTTTTGCGAAGGCCGAGTCGCAACAGCGGGTTGGCTCCTTCAAGTTTCGTGGTGCATTCCATCGTCTGTCGTTGCTGACCGATGACGAACGCACGAGTGGCGTCGTCGCGGTGTCTTCGGGCAACCATGGGGCAGCAGTTTCGTGTGCTGCTCACATTCTCGGTATCCCCGCGACGGTGCATATCCCCGAAGATGCCCCCGCTTCAAAGCGACGCCTCATCGAGCAATACGGAGCGACGGTCGTGACCTTCCCTCGCTCGACACCCGATCGCGAGGGTCCGGCGCGAGCCCAAGCAGCCGCCTCTGGAGCGGTCTTCGTTCATCCATACGAAGATCCGCTGGTGATGATGGGGCAAGGCACCGCCGCTCTTGAGTTGCACGAGCAGGTTGGTCAACTCGACGCGTTACTTGTGCCGATGTCGGGCGGCGGATTAATGGCTGGCTGCGCTTCGGCGATGCACGCGCTCGACCCCGATTGCGAACTCATCGGTGTTGAGCCCGAAGAAGCCGATGACACCCGCCAGTCGTTCCGGGCGGGTCACCGGGTGACGATTGAACAGCCGGTCACCATTGCCGATGGTCTGGCTGTTTGTGCTCCCGGTGAAAACACGTTTTCGATCAACCGTCTACTGGTAAGCGAGGTCGTTGCCGTGAGCGAACTCCAGATCGCCAACGCCGCCGAGACGATTCAAGAGCTACTCAATGTGGTCGTCGAGCCAAGCGGGGCGGTCGGGATCGCGGCCATCCTTGCTGATCCCGATCGATGGGCTGGCAAACGGGTTGGCGTTATCCTCTCGGGTGGCAACACGTAACAGGGGGGCGAGATGCGACGATTCGATGCGGTGCTCTTCGACTGGATGGTGACGCTGGCGCATTATCCGAGCCCCAAGATGCACCTTGAGCTTGCGCTATCCAACCTTGGTCGCGAGATGGCGCCAGCCGAGATCGACGAGATGCTTGCGGCCCAAGACCGAGCCAAGCTTCTGCCTGAGGTAGAGGCAGCATCGGCCATCGAAGACACTTCGCTAGCGGCCCACGGCCGGAGCGAGCGCTTGCTGTATGAGCGGTCCGGCTACGACGACGAGCTTGCTGAGGCGCTTTATGTGCTGCTCGGTCAGCCAACGTTCCATCCCGCCTACCCCGACGCGGCGCCAACTGTTCGAAGTGTCAAGGCTGCTGGCTTGAAGGTAGGCGTGCTCAGCGATATTCATGTCGACCTTCGTCCGCACGCAACTGAGTTCGGCTTCGGCGACGACATAGACGCCTGGTCGCTGTCGTTTGAGCTTGGCATCCAGAAACCGGCCCCTGAAATATTTGAGCACGCCTTCGCCCAGCTTGAGTGTCCGCCGGAGCGAATTCTGATGGTCGGCGACACACCGGTGAAAGATGGGGCGGCATCGCTGCACGGCGCGACGGCACTGCTACTGCCACGTCCTGCATCGTTTGGAGTCCGAGGCCTTGAACTCGTGCTCGCAATGATCAGATAGAGCGAGAGCGTTCTGCCGACACGCGATACAAAGTTGTTTGTCACTCTAACGAAAATAAGAGGCACCTTTTCGAGCGAGACGGTAGTCTCCAGCCTGTATGTCTTCGCCCGCTGTTGATCAACCAAAACACGATGTTGGCCTCCGCGACGGGCTGCGCGTTGTGTGGTCGATGGTACGACTGCACCCTGGGCCCTTCGGAGTTTCTGTCGTCGGAGCAGCAGTTTTCGCACTTGCCACCGTGATCTCGACTGTCATTATCGGTTGGGTGACGGACGACATGGTGATCAAGACCTTTGATACACAGGCCGTCCCCGAAGGGGTCTTATGGAAGGGTTCGGTCGCCGTCGTTGCGGTCGCGATTCTCCGGGCCTTCGGTGTGATTACCCGCCGCTACTACGCGGGCATGACCAGTGAACGGGTGCAGGCGACGTACCGGCGCAGGCTTTCGGAGCTCTACGTCGGGCTGCCGCTCGCGTGGCACCAAACCGTGCCAACCGGTCAGCTTCTGGCCCACGCCGACAACGATGCTGAGATCTCAGCCGATGTTCTTCACCCGTTGCCGTTTTCGCTTGGCGCCGTATTCATGGCGATCTTTGCGGGCATCAGTTTGATCGTCGTCGATCCAGTGCTTGCGCTTATCGGCTTCTTGATCTTCCCTGCACTGGCCTTCCTAAACCATGTCTACTCCAAGCGAATCCAGGGCCCTGCCTCTGAGGTGCAAGCGGGAGTCGGGCGTGTCTCTTCGATCGCTCACGAGAGCTTTGATGGAGCGCTCGTGGTCAAGGTGCTCGGACGCGAACACGAGGAAGACATACGGTTTACTGAGGCGGCGCTAAATCTTCGTGGCCATCGGGTAAAGGTCGGCTACTTGCGAGCCATTTTCGAAGCGGTGATGGACGCTCTCCCGAACATCGGCATCGTCGTCATTATCGTGATCGGCACCTATCGGATCCAGTCGGGAGCCGTAACCCCAGGCAACCTCATCCAGGTTGCCGCGCTGTTTAGTGTGTTGGCATTCCCGATGCGGGTATTGGGATTCTTCCTTGAGAGTTTGCCTCCTTCGGTCGTCGCGAATGCTCGACTCGACGCGGTGTTCGCAGAAGAAGTCCCGTTGGAAGCAGAAGCGTTCCACATACCTGGCGATGGCCCACTTAGTGTCTCTGCGACAGGGCTCAGCTACACCTACCCCGATGGCACTGCGGTGCTTGAGAACGTTGACGTAGAGATAGCGGCGGGCGAAGTGGTCGCAATCGTTGGGTCGACGGGCGCGGGGAAGTCAACCCTCGTCTCAGTGCTTACTGGCGTTGTTCCCACCCAATCGGGCGAGGTTCGGATCGGCGGTCAACCGATCGAGTCGCTCACCGCCGCTGAGCGGACACGCGTGCTCGCGCTTGTCTTCCAGGAGTCATTTCTGTTCGCCGACTCGCTCCGTTCAAACATCGACCTGAATCGCTCGCTCGACGACGCGACCGTGATGGCCGCGGCCGTACTGGCCAAGGTCGATCTTTTCATCGATGACCTGCCCTACGGGCTCGAGACCATCGTCGGCGAACGAGGCGTGACCCTCTCGGGAGGCCAGCGGCAACGTGTAGCGCTGGCTCGTGCCCTTGCCCGTAAGCCTCGTGTTCTCTTCCTTGACGATGCCACAAGCGCCGTCGACGCTCGGGTCGAGCAGCAGATCCTCCACGGACTAGGCGCAGGCGTCGCAACCACAACCATTGTCGTTGCTCAACGAGTCTCCACCATCGAGCTAGCCGATCGCATCCTCTACCTCGCCAACGGTCGCATCGAGGCAGCGGGCACTCACGAAGAGTTGCTGAAGCATCCCGGCTACGAAGCACTTGTCACCGCATACGAGGAGGCTGCACGATGACGGCGATCGAAACTGAGATGCCCGACTATCTCGACGACTCAAACGATGTGCCCGAAGGCGCTCTTGCCGTCCTCCGTCGCGGCATGGATCGCAGCCCCGAGGTTAAGTCCGGCCTCATCGCCACCGCCTTCATGGGCCTTTCGGTTGCGGTTGGTCGCCTCGTGATCCCGGTGCTGATTCAGCGAGCGATCGACAAGGGCGTGCTCGGCGACGAAGGGGTCAAGCCAGCGACGGTCAACATGCTGGCGTTCATCGCGTTCCTTGTTGTCGTGGCCTCCGCCGTTGTCTCGTGGGCGACTCAGCGCCGTCTTGTATGGCGGGCCGAGCAGACAATTGCCAACCTCCGTATTCAAGCCTTCAACCATGTGCACAAGCTTTCGATCGCTGACCACAACGACACGAAGCGTGGCGTGCTAGTTGCGCGTGTTACCAGTGACTGCGAGTCGCTCGCCCGGTTCGCCCAGTGGGGTCTCTACAGCTGGACCGTCAACCCAACGTTGATCGTCGGCACGCTTGGTGTCATCGCTTGGTATTCATGGCTGCTTGCCATCATTGTTGCCGTCGTCTACGCCCCTGTCCTTCCGATTATGCGTTGGATCCAGAAGCGCCAGTTGGCGGCATACGACGAGCTTCGAACCAAGATCTCTGACATGCTCTCTGCCTTCTCTGAAGCCGTGATGGGCGTCCACGTCGTCAAGGCATACGGAGCGGAGCAGCGGGCCCTCGACGATCTCGAAACGTCGATCTCTCGGCGCTATTCGGCTCGGATCTACGTCAACCGGTTCATGAGTGGTGTGTTTGTTGTCGGTGACGTCTTTGGTGCGCTTGCGTTCTCTGGCGTGCTCATCGTTGGCCTGACCCAGCGAGACAGTCTTGGACTTGGGGCCGGCGAGATCATCGCGTGTTTGTTCCTGACGACCTTGCTGCAGGGTCCGATCAGCGAACTCAGCGAGACGCTCGACCAGACCCAAACGGCCGTCGCGGGCTGGCGGAAGATTCTCAATTTGCTTGAACATCCCGTCGATGTCGTTGAGGCCGATCCCGGCCTCGCCATTCCGTCTGGTGCGGTTGCGATTACCGCCGAGCACGTCGAATTCTCCTATCGAGAAGGTGGGCAAGTACTGCACGACGTGTCGGTCGAGATCCCGGCTGGAACCAACGTCGCCATTGTCGGAGAAACCGGATCGGGCAAGACCACGTTCGCAAAGCTCCTTTGCCGGCTTGCCGACCCAACCGACGGCGTAATCAAACTCAACGGAATTGCCCTCACCGATGCCAGCCAAACGGCACGACACGCGGCGGTTCGTATGGTTCCCCAAGATGGCTTCCTGTTTGACGCGTCGATCGCAGAAAACATCCGTTACGGGCGCCCAAGTGCGTCAGACTCCGAGATCGTGGCGGCATTCGAGCTACTCGGTCTTGACTGGTGGGCGGCCAAGCTGGCGAACGGTCTCGACACTGAGGTTGGCGAACGCGGCGGATCTCTGTCGGTTGGCGAGAGGCAGTTGATTGCGTTGGTTCGAGCGGCACTCGCCGACCCCGGACTCCTCATCCTCGACGAAGCCACATCGGCCGTAGATCCCGAAACGGATCAGGCGCTGACGACCGCATTGCACAAGTTGGCTGAGGGTCGCACACTCGTCTCGATCGCGCACCGTTTGGCCACCGCGGAGGCGGCCGACCTGGTGTTGGTGTTTGACAAAGGTCAGCTCGTCGAGTCTGGTCCACACGCCGACCTCGTTTCGCTCGACGGCATCTACGCCCGACTACATCGAGCATGGATCGGCAACACCCAAACTCGTACAGACGCTGAGTGACCTTCGGCCCTCCCTGATTCTCGTCTAACGGCTGCCGCTGCGGCGCGGCTACGCTAGGCGACGGTCCAACGGCGGACCGAGATATCTACACAAGGAGCTACCGGGTCGTGAGTAAGTCCCCCGTACGAGTAACCGTTACTGGCGCTGCAGGACAAATTGGCTACAGCCTGCTTTTCCGCATCGCCTCAGGAGCGCTGCTTGGTCCAGATCAGCCCGTCATCATTAAGATGCTCGAGATCACCCCAGCCCTCGGCGCGCTAGAGGGCGTTGCCATGGAGCTCGATGACTGCGCCTTCCCGCTGCTCGCCGGCATGGTCCGCACCGACGACGCCGATGTGGCCTTTGGCGATGCCGACTACGCCTTTCTTGTTGGCTCAATGCCACGCAAGGCTGGCATGGAGCGTGCCGACCTGCTCGCCGCAAACGGCGGCATCTTTGGCCCGCAGGGCAAGGCCATGAACGACTCGGCATCGAAGGGCCTCAAGGCGCTCGTTGTTGGCAACCCAGCCAACACCAACGCCCTGATCGCCTTGTCACATGCGCCTGACCTCGACCCCCGTCAGATCCACGCTATGACCCGCCTCGACCACAACCGCGCCCTTAGCCAGCTTGCGGCCAAGGCGAGTGTTTCCACCAACGACATCAAGAAGATGACCATCTGGGGCAACCACTCCGTCACCCAGTATCCCGACATCTTCAACGCCGAGATCAAGGGCAAGAACGCAGCCGAGCTCGTCAACGACCAGGCTTGGCTCGAGAACGACTTCATCCCAACAGTGGCCAAGCGTGGCGCCGCCATCATCGACGCCCGTGGTTCCTCGTCGGCCGCTTCGGCCGCCAACGCCGCAATCGACCACCTCCACGACTGGGCGCTTGGCACTCCTGACGGCGACTGGGTCTCGATGTCGGTAATCTCCGACGGTTCGTATGGCGCTCCCGAGGGCATCGTCACGTCGTTCCCGGCCACTTGTAAAGACGGTGACTTCTCGATCGTTCAAGGTCTCGACGTCAACGAGTTCTCACAGGGACGCATGGAAGCGACCTGGGCTGAGCTCGTCGAAGAGCGTGAAGCCGTCAAAGACCTTATTTAAGGAACTTCGACGTGGTGTTGTCGGCGAGAATTTTCCCGCCGGTCTGACATTTCGCACAATAGAACACGGTGTATTTCCGGTATTCAACGGTCCGCACCACATCGTCACACGCCGGGCAGGGTTCACCTGCCCGGTTGTGTACGTTTGAGGGTCGGTCGGCGCTCTTGCCTATGTCGTCAAGGGTGCGCTCGTGAGCGAGCGCACTTTTCATGACCGTCTTGATTGCCTTGTGGAGCGTCTTTACGTCGTCGTCAGCCAGCTTCGATGCATTCGCGAAGGGCGAGAGGCGGGCGGCGAAGCAAATCTCGTTGGCGAGTAGCCGGCCGATGCCAGCGATGTCTTTTTGGGTCCGCAGCAATCCGTGCAAGCGTCGTGAGTTTGCCTTGCACATTTTGCGGAGTTGAGTGAGTGTGATCGTGTCGGCTTCGGGGCCGAGGTAGTCGATCGGGGGTTGGGGGAGCGGGTCGCCGTCGACAACCCACACGCCGGCCCGTCGTTCGGTTCCGGCCTCAGTTAGCAGCCAGGCGTCGTCGCTGTCGAAGAGCCAGCGAATCATGCCACCGCGAGGCTTCTTCGATTGCTTCGGATCGGGCCGTAGTCGCCCACCTTGCATCAGGTGCACGATGTGCGTGTGGCCGTTGTCGAATTGGATAAGCAAGTACTTGCCACGTCGCCCTACGGAAGTGAGCGTCGCGCCCTGTGCCGCGTCTGGCGCGGGCGAGAAGGTTTTGAGTGAGGCGAAGTTAATGAGCTGGAATTTGTGCAGCTTCTGCCCGGCCAGGCTCGCGGTCATCCGCTCAGCGTGGGCCTGTACCTCGGGCATCTCCGGCATCGCCCGATCCTAGCCCCCACCCACCACCACGTCCCAGAAAGGGCGGTTAGACGTAGGTGGTGGTGGCGCGGAGGGGGGCGAGGTGCGGCTCGAACGTGGCGATGCCCTCTTGACTGTCGATAAGCACGACGGCGTCACCATCGAGTATCAGGTGGCCATCGAGGAACGCTCGCTGAGGCGACAGCGTGCCCTGCGCTATCGCTACCGCAGTCGCCCAATCGCTCTTCAGAATGACGTCAGCACCATTCACTCCAACAACACAGGTTGGCTGGCCGGTTCCGTAGTGCAGGGTGTAGCTGCGATCGCCGTCGGGGCCGCCGGTCACGACGTAGCCGACCGTGAGAGCGGTATCGAGTGGTGCGGCCGCCGCCAGAGCTGATGCGGTGGCGTCTATCCAGGAGTCACTGAGGTATCGCACCGAGACAACCTAGCCAGCTGCGGTCGTCAGCAGGCCATTGAGTTCGTTGCGGAGGTCGAGCTCAGCTCGCATCGGCGTAAGAATCAACTCGTCAGCGACAGTGCGAACTGACTCGGATGCTGACTTCTGAACCCTGTTGGCTCGACGCTTGGCGCCCACCCGAGCCAGAAGCCTCGCGATGAAGCCGACGAGTATCCCAAGCACGGCGCCACCGATGGCGAGGGCGGTCGGGATCGGAATGCTGCGGTACTCGGGAGTGGGCAGATCTGGCAGTTGGAACCAAGCAACGAAGAAGATGGCGCCAAGCCACACGAGGCCAGCCACCATCGCCAACGCAAGGAGGAGCTGCAGCGTGGCGACCATTGACCACCAACGTGGCTTGTCACGTCCGCTGCCCCGAACAGCACCGGCGATAGCGGTATCAACCTTGTCTCGTAGCTCCGCGGAGTCGGGCGTGGCGGCATCTCGCACCAGCGTTGGCCACGGCTCTTTTAGGTCGACCGTTACGGTGTCGGCCGTTCGACGGATCGCCGCAAGGGCCCGAGCTTCGTTGGCGCCTGCAATCCCCGGCAAGTCTGAGCGGCCAGTGCTTCCCGCGCCGAGATGGAGCCTTCGCAGTGGATGAGGTCGTAGGCGACCAACCCAGCGGGTCACGGGCCACCCAACAGCCAAGCCTGCGTCTCGCCGATGACCCGCTGCGACGGCCTCAGTGACGGCGTCGATTCCAGCTGCGTCAACGAGATCGTCAGCCAGAGCCTTGGCTTGGCGATCGCTGACCTGTGCTTTGCTCGCTGGCCCAAGCACATCCTGAAGCTCGGAGGCTGCCACCCTGATGTCAGCCGACAAACGCTCCGCTACGGCTCGCTTCTCGGTCACCGCCTTCGAAAGCACCTGGCGCAATTCGGGCACACCGCGTCCGGTTGTGGCCGAAATGCCGACGATCGTGGCCCTTGGTAGTCCGTCGGCGACAAGGAGTCGGCCAAGATCGGAGCGACAAAGATCGAGCTCGGCCTGTGACAGGCGGTCGATCTTGTTGAGCACCATCGCCGTGATCGCCCCGTGCTGACCAAGTCGCTTGAGGTAGCGGTGCATCGCAGCATCGCCGTACTTCTCCGGGTCGGTTACCCACAGCAGCATGTCGGCGTGTTCGGCGATCCGCTCCATCTCCATGCGATGTTCAACAGCGACCGAGTCGTGGTCGGGAACATCAAGCAGGACAAGCCCATCTAGTTCTTCACCGCTGTCGAGCACGCCATGACGACTGCTGACTTCGAGCCAATCGAGCAGACTGTTCGCCTCCTCGTCGCCCCACACACAGGCCAGTGTGCTGTTTGTGGTCGGGCGCCGCACACCTGTCGTGGCGATCTCGCTTCCGACGAGCGCGTTAGCGACAGACGACTTACCAGAACCGGTTGCCCCGAGCAGCGCAACCAGGGTGTGTGCGGTGCCGTGTTTGAGTCGGGCGTTTGCCTTGTCGACCACGTGCTCGGCGAACATGACGGCCTCGAAGGCAATTGGGTCTGAGCCAAGTCGAGGGTGAGCAAACTCGACTGCGCTTGAGAGTGCGTGAAGTCGCTCGGGGACCCCGGTCAGTTGTTTCTGGGCTGCCTTCTCGGCCCTTGATGAGCGGCCGATCATCGGGAGCCCGCCCGCTGTGCGGCTTCGAATTGGGTGATGGCGTTGGCCAGCGCCTCAGTGGTCTCTGGTCCTGGAACCGTGCTCCAGATCTTCGAGCGGAATCGGTTGGCGTCAATTTCGAGCAACCCACCAACTCGCTCGATCAGTAATGAACGGGCTTTGGCCGAGAGATCTCGAACCGCTTGCTCGCCGAAGACTGCATTGAGTAGGCCCTGCGACACAGCCGCGGTTCCGCCCGCAACAGCGACCTCGCCACCGGTGATGCCGCCGGTCTGTGAGAAGATCACGATCATGAGCGCAACTCCGATTGAGTTGACGCCGAGCGCCAGAATGCGGGCCGTCGTGCGCTTCCCTGCACCGAGTTCGCTGACAAGCCCAAGGATGTCGTCTTGCCAAGCTCGGATCTCGGCGCCAATCGACTTACGAAGCTGGGCAGAGGCAGTCTCGAGCGACCGGTCATCGCCGAGCACCTGCTTGCCGCCCGGCAACTGGCGCCACGCGGTCACGACTTCGAGCGCCACCGCGTCGGCCTGGTCGAGCAGGAGCTGCTCAAGCGTCGAGGTGATCTCGCCTTGCACCTCTGCTGTGTCGGCGGCTCGCCCGCTAATGAACGAGCCGATGCGATCGCGGATGCGACTAATTCTGCTTTGCACGGCCCGCATGAGTTCAGCGGTGCCGATGAGTTCTTGCCATCGTTCGAGCACCTCGCCTCGTAGCAGGGCGCCGCCTTGCAGATTGTGGTTGAGCGCCTCACGAGCCCGCCGATAGCTTCCCTCAAGCGCTTCACGCAGTTCGACGGTTGCGACGTCTTGTTGCCGTGATGCCACAAGCGTTTGGTTTGCCCGATCAGGAATGCTCGCCAGCGCTCCATCGAGCGTTCTGCGGACGATCTCGGCCCGACGGTCTGCGTTGTTGGCAAGATCGGTGAGAATTTCCTTCAACTCTTCAACACTCGACGGTTCGAGGCGATTGTCGACGAGGTCGGATTCATCGATTGAGAAGAGCGGCACATCAGGGAGCCCAGCCTTGACCAGCATCGACTCGAGATGGGGCACGATCTCAGCAGCGGCGCCGGGCGGCACCCGGTTGATGATTATGGCGAGGGAGGTGCCGCGGGCCTGAGCCCGGTGAAGGAAGTCCCAGGGAACTGCGTCGGCGTAGCGAACGGCCGTCGTGGTGAAGAGCCAGAGGTCGGCGGCGGCGAGAAGCTGGGTTGCGAGGTCTCGGTTCGCTTCCTCGATCGAGTCGATATCAGGCGCATCGATGAGCGCGAGTCCAGCCTCGAACGTGTCAGTCGGCTGAATCCGCAGCACCGCGCCAGTGGCTTCTTTGTTGCCAGTGACGCGCGGCAGATCGGGTAGCACCTCCGAGCTCGCGAACCATGCTTCGTCGTCTGGGTGGCAAATGAGAACCGGCGCACGGGTGGTCGGACGAAGCACCCCGGCCGGCGACACGTCGATGCCGACAAGTGAGTTGGTGATGGTCGACTTTCCTGAGCCGGTGGAGCCTCCGATAACCGCAACGAGCGGCGCATCGAGCTTGCTCAGCCGGGGCAGCAGATAGTCAGTGATCTGGTCTCTGAGCTCGGTGGTGACTGCCCTGGCGGGGTTGACAGCTTGAAGATCGAGGGGGAGTTTTGTGGCGGCGAGCGCAGTGTCGAGAGCCTGAAGGGCTTCGACTGTGGGGGCCAGGTCGGTCATCGTCTGCACAGAGTAGGCGCAGTCTCGTCAACAGTTGGGCAGCCCAGGTTGATTGACTCGCGTTGGCTAGGGTGATGCTGTGTTTGACGAGGCAGACGAGCGGCGCCACGATTCAGGCGTGACCGACCCCAACTGGGTTGAGGTCAATTCGATTCTGAGTGTGAGCGAACGGGGCGCTGTCTGGTTTGAGCTCGCCGTGCAGGCTGTGTCTGGCCTTGCTCAGTTTAGGGGAGCTCTACTTAGGCATGATGAGAAAGCGCTTGTCCTTGTCGCTGATGATCTTGTTGTGCCAACCTCCGGCCTCGAATTTCGGGGAAGCGGTATCTGGGTCGAGTTGGTCTGCGAAGCCCAACTGAGCCACTGGAGCTATGGGCTCGAGGCGTTCGCTCTTGCCCTTGATTCGCCGACGGAGCTCGCCCACACCGGTCGTGGCCACCGAGCAGCTCTCGGCTGGGAGTTGGAGTTCGAGGCTGACGGTAGTGCCGAGCCATGGGGCGACGGGTACTCCCAATTAGGCGAGGTGCACGGACTCGTGCTCACAACCGACGGCGAAGAAACATGGGCCGGCCCCGCTATTCGCGGCCATTGCTGGGGTCTGGCCCCGGCCGAGCGCCTCCGGGTGGCCGCGTCGGCGGCGGCACCGATTGGTTGGGTCGCGGTCCCTGGCCTCCAACCCGTCACCGTTGGCGAAGACCCTGGTGGAGTTAGCGTTACGTAGCTTCGCTATGACACTTCGGATGGCGAGTTGCCGAGGAGGTAACGAGGGCCGGTACCGAGGGTGCTCGCACCGTCGTCCGCGTTGTAGAGAGCGCAGGCTTCCATCGATAGACAGCCGCAGCCGATGCACCCATTGAGTAGCTCACTCAGTTTCTGAAGACCAGCGATTCGCTCGTCGAGTTCGACTGCGAAGTTTGACGACAGCTTGTGCCAGTCCGTCTCGGTCGGGTTGCGGCGTTTCGGAAGCTTGTCGAACTGGGCTTGGATATCGCTAAGCGAGTAGCCGAGCTTCTGGCAAATTCGAATGAAGGAGAGGCGTCGAATCGCAGACCGACGAAACTGGCGGTGTCCCGACGACGAGCGCTCGGCAGTAATGAGGCCCTTGTCTTCGTAGAACCGAACTGCGGAGACGGCGAGCCCGGCACGCTCGACGACCTGTTCCCGGGAACCTAAACCACCTCGGCATTGTGGTTGACGACCTAAATGCCGTTGAGACGAAGGTCATCGCCGCTGGCCTCTTCCCGCATAGTCATAGCGACTTCGACCCAGGTCGCCGCTTCTACTTCGACGACACCGATGGCATCGAGTATGAAGTCGCTAGCTACACGTCGTAGAGGCTGACAGCTACTCCCGTTGTGACGCCCGTGTTTCGCGCCCGCCTCGGAAGCGGCCGACAAGCTGGCGTAGGCGCAAAAGGGGCGCAGGCGAATCCCCGTCTTCCTCGTCTGGAGACGCCAGGCCATTGTCATGAGCAGCTGACGTCGAGTCGGCATGGGAGTACGCAAAGATCGCGTCCCATCGACGGTCGAGAATCGCAAGCGCTTCGGGCAGCGGTTCAGCCCGAAGATGAGTGTCGCCGCTCACGATGGCGAGCGCCCTGAGCTTCTCCAAGGCATCGCCGACTTCAAAATCTATCGAATGGCCCACATCGGTTTCGAGCCATGATTCGACGGCGGTGTCGAGTTCTGTTTCGGTGCAGCCCGGGTGCTGCTCGATGAAGTGGTAGCCGAGAAGTACCTCGGCCACCTCCTGCTGCTCGGCTGAAGCCAACAAGGTGTGTATCACTCCTGGGCCGGTAGCCAGGGTCCGAAAGTACAGGTTCTCGGACAGCGTCTTGAGGTAGTCGACCTTGCGGTTCTTGAGTTTCGTCCACTGCTTGAACATGAAGCTGCCGAGGGCCACGGTTCCGCCGAACAAGACGACGAGCGCCGCTTGATCGAGCTCCGGTGCCTCGTCGCTGATTCCAAACCATGCACCGATGAGCACGGCGATCAGCGCCAGCGTTGAAAGCAGTTTGGTAGCCAGCACGGCGACGGCACCAGCAAAGGCGGGGACGCCGATCATGACTCTGTCAACCATCCGGAATCGGACTTGAGTCGAAGGTAAGAGCATCTCGATGTCGGCCCGAGGAACGTTCTGAAACTGGCTGAGCGAGACGTGGCCCGGTTTGAGATTCCGAGAGGCCGAGTCGATCCCGTTGCTCTCGAACCAATCAGCCGGCTTCACCCTGGTGTGGAGCACCACGCGCTCATCCACTGTGATGTCCTTCGGCTCCGTCTTGAGGCCGAAGAACCTCTTGACCTCGACCGACTCTGTTCGCTCGCCCCGTCGGTAGATCAGGAGCTCGTCGTAGTCATCGAGGTCAACGTCGAGGCGGAGCGGAATGAGTGACTCAATTCTGAGTGCTTCGTCGAGCTCAGCCATCGAGACCTCGGTGTAGTTGGCGGCGTCGAGCAGTCCAGAGAGCTGGCTTGTGACGAGGTCGGCGGCTTCCTGGTCTGGCCCCGCCGGGCCTTCGCCAATTGAGCTCCATGCATCGATGAATTCTTGCTCACGGTCGAGGAACTCGAAATGGAAGAGTCCGGCCACAATGCGGCTAAACCCTCGGAAGTTATCTGCTTCGTCGGATGGGCGTTCGCCAAGAAGCGCGGCGGTGAGTTCGCTTATGCGCTTGTCTACGAATCGCTCGCGCTCGGCCATAGTCGCTGAGGGTACCGGCGAACCTCGGTAGCGCCCGGGCTGGCTACTTCGCCTTCTTCTTGCGAGGCTTCTTCACCTTCGGCGGTTGAGCTCCGACGAATATGAGCGCCTCCTCGATCCAAGGGGCCGCCTGCTCGTTGTCCCACCCTGGCGGCAAAGTGGCGTATTCACGCATTGGTCGGTCGCTTGGCCCGAACGGCCCAGCTCCAGGCAGGGCAAGCAGCGCCAGCCGCCGTTCCTCCGGCAGCTTCAAGCCAACTTGAGCACCGAACAAACCCATGAACATATTGCCGTTGATCGTCGCCGCGAGATTGCCAAACATGGCCTTCACCTCGACGCCGATGTCGTCGGGAGCGAGCGAACGAAACCGTTCCTTGTCAGCATCGCTTGGCTTCGCAATTTCCATGACTACTCCCTCGAGTTGGGCCGAGCTTAGCAAGCGTGACACGTGCCAGCCGGGTGATCTACGATCAGCCGATGCGAATCGTGCTAATTGATTTCATGAGTCTTGATGGTGTGGTGCAAGCTCCTGGGGGACCAGAAGAAGACACCGACAATGGGTTCGCCCATGGCGGCTGGTCGATGCCATTCTTCGACCCCGAGACAATGGGGCCATTGATTGGGGCCTCGATGGACGGTACCGACGCGCTGCTATTCGGTCACAAAACGTGGTCAGCCATGGCGGGTGCGTGGCCAGACCGCGCTGGCGATCCATACGCCGACGAGATGAACGCCATCAAGAAGTACGTTGCCTCCGCATCGCTTACGCCAGCCGACATGACCTGGAATAACAGTGAGCTTCTGCCCGCAGCGAGCACGATCGAATCGATCCGAAAGCTTCGCGAGAGCGAGGGCGGCAATATCTTGGTGTGGGGCTCACCCAATCTGGCGAGGCAGTTGATTAGCGCCGACCTCGTCGACGAGTACCGGCTGATGATCGAGCCAGTGCTGCTCGGCGGAGGAAAGCGGTTGCTCCCCGAGGATGGTGTCCTTCGAAACCTTCAGCTGGTGGAGTCGTCAGTCGCCGCGACCGGCGTGCTGATGTGCGTTTATCGGCCGGCCTAAACGGCAAGATCTGGAGTGCGGGAGCGCCGGTTTCGGACCTGGAGCGCTCCAGTTAGCGCGGGTATGCCGACTACGGTCCCGCAATGACGTTCAACTGGTTCGTTCTCGGCACCTCAGTTGCCATCGGCGTGTCGTCTGGGCTTGTTGGCCGCGAGATCATGCGCCGGAGCGTTACAGGGGGTTTGCTGGCTACGGCTTTAATCGGGCTCGTTGGCACCGTTTCCGGCATGTTCGCAATCCTCTTCGTCGACGAGCTTGACCTGTTTGGGCAAGCCCACCTTTGGTATCTGGTAGTGACCGTTTCGATACCGCTCACTGCCGTGCTCCTCCTCCTCGGATGGAGGACGCTGTCGCCTGCGATCAGGCTGCTTCTCATGGTGCCGCTCCTTGCTGCGCCCACTGGGATCTACGCGACCCACGTCGAGCCCTTTCGAATTGAGGTCGACCGCGTGGAACTGCAGACCGAGGTTGGAATTGGACTTCGAGTAGGTGTGTTTTCGGACATGCAATCGATCGAGGTCGGCGACTACGAGAATCGAGCCATCGACCTGCTGCTCGCTCAGGAGCCCGACATCATTCTGATCCCCGGCGACTTTGTGCAACTACCTCGTGACGAGTTCGACAGACGGTTTGAAGAGTTTCACGAAGCGATGAGGCGTCTCGGTGAAGGAGCCCCGCTCGTCGTCGCCGTCAACGGCAACACAGACACCGCCGTCCGTCTTCGGCTTCTTGCGATGCGCACCAGTGTCGTGGTCCTCGATAACGAGATGCTTGAAACAGTGGTTAGTGAACACAGGGTCAGAATCGCGGGTATCTCCCTGGCTGAGCGCGAAGACTCGATCAAGCCGATGCTCGACGAGTTCTTTCAGAGTGCCGAGCAAGAGCCCGTGCGAATCGTGCTCGCCCATCAACCGGACGAGATCGCCAGATTCACCGAGGCTGACGACATCGATCTGCTCGTCACTGGACATACGCATGGTGGCCAGATTGCGATTCCTGGGTTCGGTCCGCTGATAACCCTGTCTACCGTGCCACGACGAGTCGGCGCTGGCGGTTTGCACGAGTTGGACGGCCACATGGTGTACGTCTCGACCGGGGTCGGACGCGAACGGGACCGCGCCCCTCAGGTTCGATTCGGCGTGCGACCGTCAGTCGGGCTAATTGATTTCGTTTCGCCGGGAGGCTAGGCGGCGGCTTCGTCAGCTTTGGCGAAGCGAACGAGTGCAAGCGTGGCTGCGGCGGCCAGCATGGCGAGGAGGAGTCCGACCAGCATGTCGCCAATCTGGTCGGGGAGTTCAAGACCGACTCCACTTATCGTCAGATCCGCTGCGCCTGCCTCGCCCTCGATCGTGTAGCCGACGCCGTTTGGCCATGGCCACAGCACCCGCAATGACCCGAGCATGATGCCCAAGAGGACGACGAGCACGGACTGTTCGTGATGTTCGAGCAGCCAGCCAAGTAGCGACGAGAAGAGGGCGAGCCCGATAGTTGCACCGACGGCAAAAACGATGAGTTCTACGATTGAACCGCCGAGCACGGCGGCATACATGCCGAGCATGAGCATGATGAACGAGCCAGAAATGCCCGGCAGGATCATCGCACAAATCGCGATCGCCCCTGTGAGAGCGAACGCCCAGATTGGAGGGTTTGAGACCGCGCCGGCTTGGAAGCCGAGCCCGACAAAGAATGCGACAGTCACCCCGGCAAGAATGGCTAGCTGCTTCGGGGAGCGATCAGTGATCTGTGTCCAGACAAGCAGACACGAGGCGGCGACGAGCCCGCAGAAGACGGCAGCGGTGTAGGCGGAATGGTTGATTAGTGCGTCTTGCATCGCATGGCGAAGGAGGCCAAATGCAATCACGACACCAGCGCCGAGCGGGACGAGGAAGAGCCAGTCGATCGCTTTGAACTCTTTGAGGGCGCCCTTTGCGTCGCCTGTCAGCAGTGACTTGAGCACGTGGGCGCCAGCTCGGACGTTTGCAATCAGACGCTTGTAGATACCGAAGATGAGAGCGACGGTGCCGCCCGAAACGCCAGGCACGATGTCGGCGGCGCCCATGCAGAAACCACGGAACAATTGGAGGAGGGGAGCAGGAATCACATCGCAACGCTAGGCCCTGCGGCTACCAATTCGGCGTTTGCCGCTTCTCGCGCCGCACAGCGTCGCCGCCTACTTCCTCCGTGACGGCCTATCGACTACGTTCCGGCTATGGCTTTTGAGACGGTGACTGGGTATTGCTGGCCCCAATCGGCGACGGCGGGCGAGAGCATCAGCTTCCACCTTTCGTCGGCGGCCGGCCGACCGGTGTCGGTTGAAGTGGCTCGGGTAGGCGGCGAACGGGCCATCGTGCACTCGGCCGCTGATGTACCGGTCGACGACCACCCGACACCCCCGCATGCCGCAACAAATGGCTGTGGCTGGCCAGCGGCGTATGAGCTAGAGATCGATTCTGAGTGGCAGTCTGGTTACTACGAGGTGGTGCTCTCTATCGATGTCGGTGGCAAGACGCGTCGGAGCTACGCGTTCTTCGTCGTCCGCCCAGCGGAGCCAACCTCGTCGGTGTTGCTGGCTCTCGGCACCAACACCTGGCATGCCTACAACGACTTCGGTGGCGACAACCTCTACACCGGTGCAACCCAAGTGTCGCTCCAACGGCCGATGTCAGCCGGCTACCTCCACAAGCCGCCGGGCCAGGGGATGCGGGTGACGTCGCTGTATCCGGACGATCGTCTATCCGCCAGCCATGTCGGCTACTTACGGATGAACCATCTCTCGCCTTGGGGCGGCTCGGCCGGTTGGCCAAACTGGGAGCTGCCCTTTGTGCAGTGGGCTGAACGCGAGGGCTACTCGATCGACTTCTGCACCAACGCTGATCTCGAAGACCATCCCGAGCTTCTAGTCCGAGACGGCAAACCACAGTATTCCTTCTACCTGTCCGTCGGCCACGACGAGTATTGGTCGGGGCCGATGCGCGACACAGTTGAAGACTTCATCGGAGTGGGCGGTAACGCGGCGTTTCTCTCGGGCAACACAGCCTTCTGGCAAGTCCGCCACCAAGACCCCTCCGACGCCGGGCCGGGCAAGACGATGGTTGGTTATAAGGGCCAGTTCAAGAAAGATCCGGTGTTTGGCACCGATCAGCAGGCCACGCTGACCTCAATCTGGTCTGACCATTTGTTGGAGCGACCCGAGAACCATTTGACTGGTGTCAGCTTCTCTCGAGGTGGCTATCACCGCATCGGCAAGCGAGTGACAAATGGTGCCGGGGGCTACACGATGCACCGCGCCAACCATTGGCTGTTCGACGACACAGGACTCGACTACGGCGATGTGCTCGGCGGGGCCGCCCGCGTAGTTGGCTACGAGTGCGATGGCTGCGACTTCACGTACCGCGATGGATTGCCGTACCCGACGGGCGCAGACGGCACCCCAGCAAACTTCGAGATTCTTGGCACCGCTCCCGCCGCGCATTTCACCCGGACGACTGCGTCTCGTCCTCCGCCTCCCGGGGTTCCGGGGGAAGACGAGTTCATCGCATCTCGCCTATTCAACAGTCGTGAAGCAGATGCCGTCGAGCGCATCTCACACGGCCACGCAGTGCTTGGCTCATACACCTCGGCAGCGGGCGGCATCGTGGTCACCTCTGGCAGTACCGACTGGGCGCACGGTCTCGTCGAACGTGACCAGCAGATCGAGCAGATCACTCGCAACATGTTTGCACGCATGGGCGGGCAGGCCGGCCGATTCGGGAGGCTTGAAGAGTCGTGATTCGGCTGCGTTGGTTGGTGGCATTCTTGCTTCTTTCGGCTTGTTCGTCGGCGGTGGCCGAACCAGTCGCCGATGGAGCGGGTGTCGACGCGAGTGTCGGTGTGGAGGCCCTCGTCTCCTTCCCTGAACCAACCGACGCGCCCTCAACAGATCCGAGTGAGCCGGTTCTCACAACGACTGCGGTTTCGACCACGGCGCCAATTTCGTCAGCCACGACCGCATTGACGACCGCCCCAGTTCCGTCGTCAGTCCCCCCATCGTCGACCACAACTGCGTCGCCGAATAGACCAGCGGTTGCCTACGAGTTCGAGGTTCTTCCGATTGAGGGTCAAGTTCGTGATCGTGTTGTGGCGGCAAGCTGGAGAGAGGGCTGCCCACTCTCGCTTGAGGAGCTTCGATACTTGACCGTGTCGTACGTCGACTTCAATGGTGTGGTTCAAGAGGGGGAGCTGATTGTGGCTGAGGCGGTAGCCGCTGATGTCGTGGAGATCTTCCGTGACCTCTTTGAGGCTGCGTTCCCGATTGCAAGAATGCAACTCGTCTCCGACTTCGGGGCCGACGACCTTGAGTCAATGCTCGCCAACAACACATCTGGCTTCAACTGTCGCTTCGTCGAGGGGACACAGCGGTGGTCTGAACACGCGTTTGGACAAGCAATCGATATCAATCCGCTGATTAACCCATGGGTGAAGGGCAGCGTTGTCTCACCCCCCACCGGAGCCGAATTCGCCGACCGGACAATTGAACACAAGGGGGGCCTATACAAAGGCTCCGCCGCAGTCGCGGCGTTCGAAAGTGCGGGCTGGGTCTGGGGTGGTTCGTGGCGGTCGACGAAGGACTACCAGCACTTCTCTACGACCGGGAGATGAGCCCCTAGAGCGGGAAGCGGTTGCGGACCCAATCGGCGAAGATTGGGTCGACGATCTGCAACTTGCGACCGTCCCTGAGTAGCTGGCCGTTGTCGACGAGCGTGTCCCGAGCATGTTGTGCCGATCCAGGTGACAAATCTAGAAGCTTGCCGTCCCGTCCGAAAATGGAGCCATCGCTGGCTGCGACGCGAAGCACACCCTTTTCACCTTTCGTCATCGCTGAGTAGAGACGCTCAAGGCCATTCGCCGATGCGGAGCGAACGTTGTCTCTTGCCTTTTCCCAAACATCGGCGGTGGCATCGTCGCCTCTCTCGGTTAGGCGCCAGGCGGCGTCGGCCAGCTGCATCGTCCGTTGGGGGTGTCCTGCGGCGAAGTTGCTGATGAGTGACGCAACCGGGCCTGGTCCTCGGCCAGTCGATACGAAGCCATCGGTAATGATCGCGTCGGTCTCGGCAACAGTCAGCGGCTCAATCTCGACGAGGTCGGCTTGGGAGTAGAACGGTTGCTGGTGGTCGGAGAATAGGGTGCGCATCATTGAGGGGTCTGAACCAGCGAAGACCAGGCCGAGCGTCTGGTAGTGGGGTTGGAGGTGGGTTCGGAGTAGACCGGCACTGCCCGTGACGTTGCTGATGCCAGCGAATTCGTCGACAACGAGGACTATCGGCGTCTGCATAGCTGTTTCGGTGAGGGTGTTGAGGAGATCGTGCATCAAGAGCGCGGGGTCGGTCTGCGCTGTTGTGTCGCGTAGTTGGAGCCTGACCAAGCCAAGGTTGATGTCATAGCTAGCAGCGAGCTTTCGAAGCTTGCGGCCGGCTTGGCCTGGCACATTGCTGAGGCCCTGATCAAACCGGGACGCCAGGTCGGCCATCGATGAAAGTTCAAACAAATCAACCCAGACGAGAGTGGTGCCCGAGTTGATGAGGCTGGCGGCCATCTTCCGAAGAATGCTTGTTTTGCCGTACCGACGAGGGCCGAGCAATGCGGTGACGCGGTGTTCGGTCACGCGCTCGACCAGATCAGCTAGAAGGTCATAGCGGGCCTGAACCTGGCCTGGCTCCAGCGGGCCTTGGTAGGGGAAAGGGGAGACGTCCATGACGCGAACCTACTACTTCACAGTAGGAATGTCTACTAACTAATAGTAGAAACCCCAAACGCACTCGCCAATTCGTCGCGACAGCTATTGTCGCGTTGTGATCACTCGCCACGGCGACCTCGCCGCACTTGAACTTGCTGAAGGCGCGACCAGGCGCGAGATTCGCACGGCATATCGGCGTCGGGCGAAGGACTGCCATCCTGACTCGGGCGGAACCGGCCAGGAGATGATCGATCTCACCGCTGCGACCGACCGCTTGCTCGGCGAACATGCATACGTCGGCGAGGTGCAGTTCAACCGTCGCCACGATGACCCACTGCCGCGGCCAGCGCCGCTCGTCGGCTATGAGCTCGAAGATGGGTTCTTAGCTGAGCTCCATGCCGAGATGTATGCCGAGCCCACCGGCTTCAAACGAGTGCTAATCCACCTGGTGGTTTTCCCGATCATCATGTTGCTCATCGTCGCCGTGCTCATTCTCATCGCCACCTAGCAATTGTCATACGTATCCGATACCGGGAACCCTGCGGGTTCCTACGACAATTGGCGCCGAAAACGAACAAGGCCCCGGCGATTACGCCGGGGCCTTGCTAGTAACTATCGCTGGCTGGCGAGCCTGCGGTTGTAGACCTTTGACTTGATGTAGTCGCGGTTCATGTAGGCGATGAAGTCGAGACTGATCTCTTTCGGGCACGCATCGGCGCATTCGCCGTGGTTGGTGCACGAACCGAAGAACTGCTCCATCGTCTCGACCATGGCCTCGGTGCGCTTGTAGCGCTCCGGCTGGCCCTGTGGCAGCGAGCTGAGGTGCCAGATCTTCGCTGCGGTAAACAGCTGACCGGCCGAGTTGGGGCAGGCAGCAACGCATGCGCCGCAGCCGATACACGCGGCGGCGTCCATCGCCGACTCGGCGACGTCCTTCGGGATTGGTATCTCGTTGGCATCTGGCGCGGTGCCGGTTGGCGCCGAGATGTAGCCGCCTGCTTGCACGATCTTGTCGAGCGCTGAGCGGTCGACAACAAGGTCGCGAATCACAGGGAACGCAGCTGCCCGCCATGGCTCGATGGCGATGGTGTCGCCGTCGTTGAACTTGCGCATGTGGAGCTGGCAGGTTGCGGTTGCCCGCTCCTTGCCGTGCGCCCGTCCGTTGATGACGACGCCACAGGTTCCACAGATTCCTTCACGACAGTCGTGAGGGAACTCGATTGGCACCTGACCGTTGTCGATCAACTGCTCGTTGACGATGTCGAGCATTTCGAGGAACGACGCCTCGTGTGGAATGTTCTTGGCGTCGTAGGTCTCGAAACGGCCGTCTGCCGTTGGCCCATCTTGGCGCCAGACCTGAAGTGTGAGGTTCATTGTCGTGCTCATGTGGTTCTCCGGCTACTTGTACGAACGCTGGCTTGGCTCGACGTATTCAAACGCGAGCGGTTCTTTGTGCAAAGTCTGTGGCGTGTCAGGGCCATTCCATTCCCAGGCCGACACGTGCGAATACTCCTCGTCGATTCGAGCAGCCTCACCTTCGTCGGTCGCAGACTCCACTCGGAAGTGACCTCCGCATGATTCGGCTCGATCGAGAGCATCTCGGGCCATCAACTCGCCTAGTTCGAAGAAGTCGGCGATGCGGCCCGCCTTCTCGAGCGATGAGTTGAGGGTTGCCCCCGAGCCGAGCACCCGTAGGTCGGACCAGAACTCGTCTCGCAAGGCACGAATCTGTTCGATCGCCAGCGTGAGCCCCGCAGCGTCGCGAGCCATCCCGATGTGTTCCCAAACGATCTTGCCGAGTTCCCGGTGGAAGTGCTCGGGCGATCGGGTTCCCCCGATCTGCATGAACTTGTTGAGCCGGTCTTGGACCTCTTGCTCGGCTTCTTTGAAGACGACGTCGGTGGTCGGCAGCGGGTCGGACCCGAGCTTGGCTGCCAGGTAGTCGCCGATGACATACGGCAGAACGAAATAGCCGTCGGCCAAGCCTTGCATAAGCGCCGATGCACCGAGGCGGTTGGCCCCATGGTCGCTGAAGTTTGCTTCTCCGGCGCAGTACACGCCAGGCAGGTTGGTCATCAGGTTGTAGTCGACCCACAAGCCGCCCATTGTGTAGTGGCTGGCGGGATAGATGCGCATTGGTGTGTCGTATGGGTCTTCGCCAGTAATGCGTTCGTACATCTCGATGAGGTTGCCGTAGCGAGCTTCGATGGCGTCCTTCCCATCGCGTTTGATGGCGTCGGCGAAGTCGAGATACACGCCGTTCTTCAGTGGGCCAACTCCCATACCGTCGTCGACGACCGTCTTAGCGTTTCGTGACGCAACGTCGCGAGGTACGAGGTTGCCGAAGGCCGGGTATTTCTCTTCGAGGTAGTAGTAGCGCTCTGCCTCGGGGATATCGCGTGCCCGACGGGTTTCGGCTCGGTCTCTAGGGACCCAGATGCGACCATCGTTTCGCAGCGACTCCGACATCAGGGTCAGCTTCGACTGGAACTCGTCGGCCGTTGGAATGCAGGTTGGGTGAATCTGCGTGTAGCAAGGGTTGGCGAAGAGGGCGCCCTTGCGGTGAGCTCTCCATGCCGCCGTGGCGTTGCATGCCATTGCGTTGGTGCTGAGGTAGAACACGTTGCCGTAGCCGCCGGTAGCGAGCACAACGGCGTGGGCCGAGTGGCTGGTGATCTCGCCAGTGTTGAGATCTCGGACCACGATGCCAGCCGCTTCGCCATCTTTCATGACGAGTTCGAGCATCTCTTTGCCGGTGTGCAAGGTCACCTTGCCCGTCTCGACCTGGCTCATCATCTGCTGGTAGGCGCCAAGCAGAAGCTGCTGCCCGGTCTGGCCGCGAGCGTAGAACGTACGGGAGACCTGGGCCCCACCGAAGGAGCGGTTGGCAAGAAGGCCGCCGTATTCACGAGCGAAAGGAACACCCTGCGCCGCCATCTGGTCGATGATGTCGACCGATACTTGGGCGAGGCGGTAGACGTTTGATTCTCGGCTTCGGAAGTCGCCACCCTTTACGGTGTCGTAGAAAAGGCGGTAAATGCTGTCGCCATCGTTGCGGTAATTCTTCGCCGCGTTGATGCCGCCCTGGGCTGCGATGGAGTGTGCCCGCCGCGGTGAGTCGTGGAAGGTGAAGGCGTCGACGTTGTAGCCGAGCTCTCCAAGCGACGCTGCGGCCGAGGCGCCAGCGAGACCGGTGCCGACAACGATGATGCGAAACTTACGCTTGTTGGCCGGGTTGACCAGCTTGACTTTGAACTTGTGATTGTCCCAGCGGTCTTCGATTGGACCTTCTGGAATCTTGGCGTCGAGATGCATGTGTAGAGACGCTCCTTCTCTAAAGGTCCACGACGCCGGCAAGAACGGCGATGGGGAAGCTGAGGTTGCCAATGAGGATGAGACCGGCGATGCCGATCGAGGAGTTCTTGATAAGGCCGTTGTAACGAGGGTTACTCACGCCAAGCGACTGAAACGCTGATGAGATGCCGTGGTAGAGATGCACGCAGACTGCGATGTTGGCGACGATGTAGCCGATCGCAACCACCGGGCGACTCAGCGAGTGCACCACATTGGCGTAGACATCGCCGCTGACAAACTCGTCTGACGCAATGGCAGTCCGGCCCGCTGTCAGGTCGAGCAGATGCACTACGAGGTAGAGAAAGATAATTGGCCCGGTGTAGCGCATGGTCCGGGAGGCGAAGTTAGCTGCGATGTAGTCGCGCTTCGACTGGTACTGGCTGTTCGAACTCTGATTCATCCGGTTGAGCGTGTATGCCGAGTGGATGTGCAGAATGAGCGCAGCGATAAGCCCGAGCCGAAGTAACCAGAGCACAACTCCGGAAGGCAAGATCGGTACGAGGAGCTCGCGGAGGAACTCGGAGTAGAGGTCGATGTCGTAGACCTGCTCGCCGTTGTGCTCAATGAGCCCGAGGTAGATCTTCAAGTTGCCGATCATGTGGGCAATCACGAAGCCGAGCATCATCAGGCCAGTGATGGCCATCACCCACTTCTTCCCAACGGCAGTTTGATACAGATTGAGCGGAAACGGCTTGGGCTTCGGCTTGGGCCGAAGAGCGTTCTGGTTACTCATAGTTGGTGCGGCCACCTTGTACTCCGGTGTAGTAAGCAACGTCGGCTTTTCGCAGCTACTGAACACTGCGATGGACCGCGTGAATGTACTTCACGGTGAGTCCAGTTAGTGACGGTAGCCCTCGCGACCGCGCAAGGCTAGTTTGATCTGCTATCGGAGTAGGCGTGTGCCCTCTGTCACGTCGGCTTCGGCGGCGGGGATCACAACGGTCTGATAGCGGTTGGTGGCTGCGGCGCTGGCGGCGACGAGTTCGATGTTGATGACGAGCGCACCATTTAGATCGGGAATGTCGATCGAGAACGTGGCGATGAACTCGCAGGAGTCGGCACCAAGATCGCCCTTCCACTCGCTGTGCTTGACCCAGTCGCCGAGTTGCGCTGTTGCCTTTACTGCGACGTCGCCGAGCGGGGTGGCCAAGTCGTTTACCGCGTGAATGTCGAGCGACAAGACGTCACCAGGAGCGACGAGTTGAGGCGGATTGTCGGCGATCACGACGACAGGGCGGCATGCGTCGAGTACTGCAGTGTGAGCCATTTTCGGGGTGCGATCGAAGTGGAGAATGCCGAAGCCGCCGTCGGCCTCGGCATCAGCAAGCGCCCAGAGGCAGAAACCGCCGGTGGGCTTGTATTTCAAACGCCGAACGGTTTCGATGTGCACCCGAAGCAGGTCGGCCTGATATGCCTGAGATGCCGCCGACCACGACTCGCCGTCGGCATACGCGCCGCGCGGCAGGTAGTGCTGGAACGGTCCAGCTTGGGCTTGTTCGAATGTGGGGCCATCGATTGGCCAGTCGTCGAATCTCAGTGATTGGGAGCCGAAGCCAGAGAGGAAGGTGCCGAGCCGGGGCCACTTCTTGAGCACGCTCGCGAGATCTTCGGCCAGTCCAACGTGCCAGCCGAGCCAAAGGTGTGGGTCGGCTGAGCCGATCTCGGCCACGCCAGGTAGCCCGCCAGAATGAGTCAGCGCGGTACGGCTCTTGTCTGCGGCGTGAAGTTCTCGGCGGAGTTGGGGGTCGAGGACCGACCGGTTCCAGCTCGGAAAGAGATGCCGCCCCAAGCGGCGGGCGACTGGCGGCATGGACTCGTTGCGTAACGCTGGCTCCGGGAGGGGAGGTCCGTTTGGCTCTGCGTGGGCGCACCAAAGAGCGACAGACGCATGATGGCCGAGTAGGTCGACCAGGCTGCGAGCCAAGCGCTTCGCCGGCTTGCGAGCTGCCGTCGAGTATTCGCCGAGAAGCGGAAGATCTTGCCAGATCAGCATGCCGAGGCGGTCGGCCTCTTCGTAGAGTTCGGGTGGTGCGACGTGGCCGAACACCCTGACGAGGTTGAGTCCAGCCGCTCGAGCGGCGCCGAGGTCGGTGACACAGGCGTCGCGGTCGATACTGGCGAACGTCGGGCTCTGCGGACCGAGAGCGATGCCCTTTGCGAAGAACCGCTGCCCATTAACCCACCATTGCATGCGATCGACCCGAATTCGCCGAAGACCGATCCGCCAATGTTTGCGATCGCTGACCTCGGCTGGGTTATCGACGTCACGAAGCGACACGCCAACCTCATAAAGCGGCTGGTCACCCATCTCTGCGGGCCACCAGAGCTCGGGATTCTCGATGGATACGGTCCACTCGAGCCTGTTCTCGCCTTTGGCGACGGCGTGCACCTCGGAGCCTCCGCCCGCCATGACTCCGGTTGGGCCTGCTATCGAGGTGTCAACACGTATCTCGCCTGCGATCGCCGCATCAAGCACGAGGCGAACCGTCAGCTCAGCGTCTTTCTCTGTTGCCTTCGAACAGATCAGCCGCGAATGACGAATCGCAGTTGGGCCCGTCGTCTCGACAGTAATTGGACGCCAGATTCCACCGGGGTTTCCCGCCGGGGCGAGCGGCCCACTCTGAAGCGAGCCGAGTAATGACCGCTTGCTTGCTGCTTTGGGCGACGGACAGCCGACCTCGACCGACAACGAGTGCGACTCGGTTCCTGTGAGGAGGTGGGTGACCTCGAATTGATGTGGCACGAAGTAGCCGCTCGTCGACCCGAGATAACTGCCGTCGAGCCAGACATCGGATTGGCCCATTACCCCTTCGAGCCTGAGCCACTTTCGCTGGTCTTCAGCGGCGATATCAGCGTTGAAACTGGTGCGATAGAGGATGGGGCCCTCAGAATTGGCAAACGCATCGTTTGTGGCCCAATGGCCGGGAACCCGCACCTCGGGCCAATCCGCGTCGTCGAGATCGGGGTCGGCTCCAACTCGAGTGAGATAGGGAGTGAGTGATGCGGCGCGCCATGGCCCTGGCAAGAACACGGGTGAACTCTAACCGTTGCGCACCGTGGCAGTGGTGTGATCCGATTACCTGTGATTCTCGAGGCGGCTCTCGTGGAGGTGAACGACTAGGGTCGTCGAATGAGCGACAGACCAACCTCACTTGGCCAACTCCGCGAATCCGGCTGGGTTTCGCGACCAATTAAAGAAGAACTGCGGGAACACGCTATTGAGAAAATCGCAGCACGAGAGCCACTTTTCCCCGGAGTTCTTGGCTATGAAGACACAGTTCTCCCTCAGCTCGAACACGCCGTGCTCGCCGGTCACGACATTGTGTTCCTGGGCGAGCGCGGGCAAGCCAAAACCAGAATGATTCGATCGCTGACCCAACTGCTCGACGAATGGATGCCGATCGTCGCTGGCTCCGAGATCAATGACGATCCGTATTCGCCATCATCACGGTTTGCCCGCAACCTTCTAGAGGAGAAAGGCGACGACACGCCGATCTCGTGGGTTCATCGTGACGACCGGTTCGGCGAGAAGCTTGCAACCCCAGACACCTCCATTGCTGATCTCATTGGCGAGGTCGACCCGATCAAGGTGGCCGAAGGGCGCTATTTGTCAGATGAGCTGACGCTTCATTACGGGCTCGTTCCTCGCACCAACCGTGGCATCTTCGCGATCAACGAACTCCCCGATCTCGCCGAACGTATACAGGTTGGCCTTCTCAACATTCTTGAAGAACGCGACGTGCAGGTCCGTGGCTACAAGGTGAGGCTTCCGGTCGATGTCATGCTCGTCGCATCGGCAAACCCAGAGGACTACACCAATCGTGGCCGCATGATCACGCCGCTGAAAGACCGGTTTGGGGCCCAGATACGCACGCACTACCCGCTCGAGATCGAAACCGAAATGCTCATCGTCGACCAAGAAGCGACGATTCCCACCGATGGCGTAAAGATCTCAGTGCCGGGCTTTATGGCCGAGCTCGTCACGACGTTCACCCACCTGGCGCGGGCATCGGCCCACGTCAACCAGCACTCTGGTGTGTCGGTGCGGTTGTCAGTGTCAAATATGGAGACTCTCGTGGCGGCGTCGACTCGCCGCACCCTGCGAGCCGATGGCGTCGGTGCACTGGCGGCCCCCAGAATCTGTGACCTCGATGCGCTCATCGCGTCGACCGCCGGAAAGATAGAAGTCGATGCCCTTAACGAAGGCCGCGACGCCGACGTGATTGACCACCTCCTTCGTTCCGCCGTGTTGACCGTGTTCCGCGACAGAGTTTCACACGAGGGAATTAGTCAAGTTGTCGAGTCATTCGACGAAGAAACCGAGCTCAGCACCGGCGAAGATGTCTCTGATGCCGACTACGCGACGATGCTCGACTCGATGCCAGCGCTGGCTGGTCCTGTCGCTGAATTGCTTGGCGACGACCAATCACCAGCGTCGATCGGGTCCGCCATCGAGTTCATTCTCGAAGGGCTCCACCTCGCCAAGCGGCTCAACAAAGACTCGCTAGGGACACGATCGAACTACCGCTCCCGCTAGGGAGAGAGGAACTCTCACATGGCTTCGTCTACTAGCGCATACGACCTCGTCATTATTGGTGGTTCGGCCGGCGGCCTTTCAGTGGCGGTGTCATCGCTTCGGTCTGGGCTTGGTCTGATTCGGATCGTCGAACCAACGAACGCGGTGTCCTTTCCTGAGCTCGTCGGCGATAACCAACTCGATGTTGGCTACGGCGAAACGGTCTCGTCAATCGAGCTCGATGGCGATGTCCTTGTCGTCACATCGAACAAGCAGACCTACCGAACCAAGGCCGCCCTTGTTGCCAACCGTCGCTCCGATCCGCAGTGGAAGCCGCAGATTCCCGTCGTCGATAACCCGCGCATCCATATTGACCGCTGCGATGCTCATGCCGATGAAGACGTCCTTGTAGTCGGTCACACCGACCACGCCGTTGAGCTCACCGCCACAATCGCGGCCGCTGGGGCCAGGGTCGTGCTTGCAGGCGCCGGTCTTGACCCAACCAAGCTTTCGCCCGCCGGCGAGGCCATCCTTCGACGGCTTGAGCGGGAGCGCCGGGCCACGCTGCTCTACCGCTCAACGCCTGATCAGATCGGCGAGGCCGACGGCTTTCCGATGGCCTATTTTAACGATCGCCGCACGCCCGATCTCCAGTTTGATCATGTCGTCTTCGCCTCCGGTCGCACCACGCTCGGCCCGGCCGACGTCGGCGCAACCCCAGCCGCGATCGAGAGCGGAAAGGT
>JBBKWJ010000276.1:0-3423 GCA_037968895.1 Acidimicrobiales bacterium | reverse complement strand
CCGAGCGGGTATCAATGACGCCAACGATTCGCCCGCTCGCTTCGGGGCCGTCGTTGTCCTCGTCAAGCTCGATAACTGCAATGCGATGGTGGGCGACGTCTGAAACCACAAGTTGGTTTGGTCCCAACGCAGCAACTCCGGCCGGGAAGCCGATGACTGCTGCTGGAGTTCGTGGATGAGCGGCCCTTGGTTCGGGGGGAATGTCACCTCGAAAGGACCGGGACTGCTCTAGTGCAACTGCTTCGTGCAAAAGGCCGATCTCGCTGGTCCCGAAAACGAGACCTGCGGCCCGTTGCTTGCGATTCACAACGATTGCGCTCGGCCAGCCCGGAGGGTTGTAACGGGCCCAGTTGTCTCTGGCCTCATCGTGCACGACGGGGACGGTGATCCGGTGGCGTTGGATGGCGGCTCTCACGTTGTGGACGTCGACTTCGTCACTGGTGCGGGGACTGTGCACCGCGAAAACGCATAGATCGCTGAATCGTTCGGCCTTCAGTTGCTGCACGCGGTGCAGAAATGCCAAAGAGGCTTCGCAGCCGATCGACCAGAAGACGACGACGCCGACGTTTCCTCGCCAGGCGCGCCACTCAACCGGATCGCTGTTTAGCCATGTACCCGTTAGCGGGGGAGCTTTGGGCGCCATACGTTCCCATCGGCACTTTGGAACAATTGTTGACGATCCCCGAAGCTGCAGAACACCGAGCTATGGGCTAAGTTTGCGCCGCTGTAGATGTAAAGGAGATTCCGTGAAGGTCCCTCTAACGATCAATGACTTCCTCGATCGAGGTGCGGCTGTCTATCCCGACCGCATTGCGATCGTTGACGAGCCCACTCAAGTGGCGCCGCCACTACCAAACATTACGTTTGGCGAGCTTGCCGACATCCGACGTCAGATGGGCGTCGCTATGGACAAACTCGGGCTCGATTTTGGTGCACGGGTCGCCATGGTGTCGCACAATTCTGGTCGCCTCCTGACATCGTTCTTTGGTGTAAGCGGCAACGGCCGCGTCTTCGTTCCGATCAATTTTCGCCTCAGCCGAGCTGAGGTTGAATACATCGTTGAACACTCTGGCGCGGAAGCGCTTCTGATCGACCCTGAACTCGCCGACTCGCTTGGCGACATCCCTTGCAAGAACGTCTGGGTGCTCGGCGAAGAGTCTGATGCAGTCTGGCTCGGCCACGAAGGCACACCGAAGCCGTGGGTGGCCGACGAAGATGCCACCGCGTCGATTAACTACACCTCGGGCACAACCGCCCGGCCGAAGGGCGTTGAGCAGACGCATCGAGCGCGCTGGACCAATGCAGTCACCTTTGGGTGGCACGCTGGCGTCAACGATCGTGACGTCTACCTGCACACGCTTCCAATGTTCCACTGCGACGGGTGGGGCATGCTCTACACCGTCACTGGCATGGGGGTGAAGCACATTGTGCTCCGCCAAATCGACGGCACCGAGATTCTTAACCGGGTCCGTGACCACGGCGTCACTCTTATGTGCGCCGCTCCCGCCGTTCTCTCTGCCGTTCTCGATGCGGCGGCCGGGTGGGAAGGCGAGATCCCCGGTCGGGGTAAGGTCAGAGTCATCTGCGCTGGTGCGCCGCCTCCGACCTCAATCATCGAACGGGTCGAGACCGACCTCGGATGGGAGTTCATCCAGATCTACGGTCTCACTGAGACAGCACCGCTGGTCACGTTCAACCGGACGAGGGCCGAGTGGGATCACCTCACGCCCCACGAACGGGCCCAACGGCTCTCTCGAGCGGGCGCTCCTGCCATCGGCATCGACATCAAGACTGACGTTGACGGCGAGATTCTGGCCCGCGGCAATCACATTCTTGAGTCGTATTGGCAGAACCCCGAGGCAAGCGCTCAAGCCCTCGCTGGTGGCTGGTTCCATACCGGCGACGGCGGCGTCATCGACGACGAGGGCTATCTCTCGATCACTGATCGCAAGAAAGACGTCATCATTTCAGGCGGCGAGAATGTGTCGTCGATCGAGGTTGAAGACGCGATCTTCAGCCACCCAGACGTCATCGAAGCCGCCGTTATTGGTGTGCCGTCGGAGAAGTGGGGCGAGACCGTGAAGGGTCTTGTCGTGTTGTCGCCTAGCTCAAAGCTGACCGAAAAGGAACTCATTGCCCACTGCAAGGAGCGCCTTGCCGGTTACAAGTGCCCAACTACCATCGAATTTCGCGATGAGCTGGCCCGAACCGCAACTGGCAAGCTGCAGAAATACAAGCTCCGCCAGCCGTATTGGGACGGCCGAGACCGAATGGTCAACTAATTGCGTGCTCGTCTGATCGCCAACCTGGGGATTGCAGCGCTCTTTGTCGCGGGATGCGCGGTCACCGAAGACGACATCCTCGAAAGCTTTAGGTCGACCAACGCTGACGCCAGTGACGAGCAGGCGACCTGTGTGGTCGACCAGCTCATCAATTCATACGGTGTTGATGGCCTCGAGGCTGAGCTTAAGGCCGATCCTGTGAGCCGTGAATTTGATGAGCAACAGTTCCGCACGATGATCCACTGCGGAATGACGAGTCGTTTGACCGAGCCAATGACGGCTCAGGTGAAGCGGCTCGACGTGCCTGAAGAGACCCAGGCGTGTGTTGTCGAGGCGCTGACCTCCGATATCACCGACGCCGATCTCGATGTTCTTCTGTCGGGCGAGATCACCGACGAGTACTACGCCAAGTTTTTCGACGCCCTCACTACCTGTGACGCACTCCCTTAGGTTGTTGCATGACATACGACGTTTCTGCCGCCCGTTCCTACATCAGCCAGACTTGGACTGATGAGATAACCCCAGCCCTTGTCGACTACATCAAGGTGCCGGCGCTCTCACCCAGTTTCGACGCAGACTGGGAAGCGAACGGGCACTTGCGCAAGGTGATTGACCTCGCCAGGGAGTGGATCGACCGCCAGCCAGTAGAAGGTATGACGGTCTCGGTTCATGAGATCGAGGGCCGCACGCCGGTGCTTTTGGTTGAGGTTGCCCCGTTCGGTGGGGCCAGCAGCACCGGCACCGTGATCCTGTACGGACACCTCGATAAGCAGCCCGAGATGACAGGCTGGCGCGAAGACCTCGGACCGTGGAAACCGGTTATTGAGGGAACTCGTCTCTACGGACGGGGCGGAGCCGACGATGGCTACGCCGCCTTTGCGAGCATCACGGCCATTGCTGCTATCCAATGTGCGGGCGGGAGCCACGGCCGCTGTGTGCTGCTGATCGAGGCCTCGGAGGAGTCAGGCAGCCCCGATCTGCCAGCGCATGTCGAGATGTTGGCCGACTGGCTCGGTTCAGTTGACCTTGTGGTGTGCCTCGATTCTGGCTGCGCCACATTCGACACGATGTGGTTGACCTCGTCGTTGCGGGGGCTCGTCGCTGGAACGATCAAGATCGACGTTGTTGAAGAGGGAATCCA
>JBBKWJ010000275.1:0-2545 GCA_037968895.1 Acidimicrobiales bacterium | reverse complement strand
CGCAGACGCAACTCCTCGGACAGCCGGATGGTCGCATCGTTGCTGAACGTCAGACCGAGGCCGATGATGCCGAGAGCGGCGGAGAACGTGTCGATGTCGAGTTCCGGGCGGTGCGTCAGGTCGGGGGTGAGCTGCTCGATCTCCGCCCGGTACGCAGTGAACGAGATGTACGGCGAGTCGCTACGTGTTCCGGTGATTCGGTAGACCCCGCCGTCGTCGATGCTGACCTGCCGATAGATCGTGTCGGGGCAGTCGGCGAACAGCTTGCGGGTGGGGGACTCGGGGGCGAAGAACTCGGGTTTCGCTTCGCGAGGAAACTCGATGAACTGTTCCTCCGGAGGCGAGCTCACGGAAGCGTGGAGTGATATGGAGCATGGTGGGCTCGAAAGAAATGGCCGGCTATGCGCGGTCTCAGTGGGCCGACGGCGCGAGCGTTCTGATCGGTGTTGGACGATCGCTGCGCTGGTGAGGGGCGCAATCGATGGCCCACGGGATGCGGGCCGTGCGTGCTTCTATCGGCGGCAGTAGCGCGGTCTGGGGTGTGGTGTGGGGTGTGGTGTGGGTTGTCGGAGTCCCGGGATTCGGGATGGCGAATTGCCAGCCGAGAGTTGGGAGTTCAGTCCCAGCCTCGGCGTGTGAGCTCGGCGTGGAGTGCTTTCATGGTGGTCTCGGACCCGGGGGCGCCCCGTTCGCCGAGGTTCGCCGACTCGAGGAAAGCTTGCTCTCGGGTTTCGTGTTCGTCGGAGACACCGAGCCTTCGTGCGAGGTGTCGGGAGTACACGATGGTTCCTGGTGACCGGCCGATGCCCATGTCGGCGAGGAGGTGTACAGCGGTTTCGTGGTCGCCTTCCACGAGCGCGAGCTCAGCAAGCAGCATCATGGCGTCGTTGCATCGCCTGGCGAGCCGACCGGTTGCTGCTTCGGTGGCCTGGAGACGAACATGGTGTCGGGCGGTGTCGACGTCGTTCAGGGCGAAAGAAACGAGAGCGTCGATTTCGTGGAGCGCGCCGTAGGCATAGCCGACGTCTGCGAAGGGTTTGAGTTGTTCGAGCGCTTCCGTGGGTTGGCCCAGCAAGATGTGATACGCAGCGGCCTGCGGCAGCACGACATACAGGCCTGTTATGTACTGGTCGTGTCCGGTGAGGTTGTCTGGCACGTCGTCGATAGCGGCCAGCGCTTGGACGTAGTCGCCGGTGTACCCCAACAGCACACCTTGGACGCCTCGATAGATGCCGTGAGCAATATCGGTGTTGAGTCCCGGGCGTTCGGCGTGGGCCAACACAAGGTGTTCGGCTGCCTCGTCGAGGTACCGCTGAGCCGCCGCTGGCTCGCGGAGGCCGAAGACGAACGCAAGATGGCTGCAACCCGTGACCCGGATTGTGGGATTGGTTGACGATCGCATTTGGCGGGCCTTGGCCACCACTGTCGGGAAGTCAACGATGACAATGAGGGACATCATGATCGATTCGCGGAGCTGTTCAACGAGATCGAGGTCGATCTCTCCGACAGGTTGTTCGCAACGGTGAAACAGCGCGACCGCTTCGGCAGCGTGGCCGTAGTTCTCGTACACGGCAAGGCTCCCAAGGAGAAGCTCACCAGCCATCACGTACCAACTGTTGTTCATCAACCAGTCGAACCCTGCGGTGATGTTTGCCCTGTCGAACTGGAGACGTTTGCCAACGCGTGCATCGGCTGAGATCGTCCGACCATGACGGGCCATGGCCAGATCGTGGAAGTGTTCGGCGTGGAGGTCGCGCGTTGCGGCGGCTTCGTCGGATTCGACAAGGCGGTCTTCGGTGTACGCCTTCAACGTTTCCAACAACGTGAACCTCGACACTGAATCGCTGTCAGTTCGGACTATCAGAGACTTGGCGACCAGCGCCTCGATCAGATCGATGACTGAACCTCGCGACAGGCCAACAACGGCAGCGACGGCGTCGAGGTCGAACCCGCCGACAAACACGCCCAACGCCCGAAAGACGCGTTGCTGTTCGGGTTCGAGCAGGTCGTAGCTCCACGCCACGGTCGCTTCGAGGGTGCGTTGGCGTTGACGGCGTCGCCCACCCGACAACACAGTGAACCGGTCGCTCAGACCCCGCACCAACTCCGCTGGTGTCAGCACCGTGATCCGGGCCGCAGCCAACTCGATCGCCAACGGCATCCCATCCAAGTGCTCACACAATTCGGCCACCGTCGCCACGTTCTCTGACGTCACCGAGAACCCCGGCTCGATTGCCGCAGCTCGTTCGGCGAACAACTGCAACGCCGGCGGGTGCGCTCCATCGGTCGTCGTCCACGACAACGAGGAAAGAGGCATGACCTGCTCGCCCTCCACATCGAGTGCTTCACGGCTGGTGGCCAACAACCTCGTTTCGCCCCCGACGGCCAGGAACGCTCCGGCGAAATCGGCGCAGGCGTCGATCACATGCTCACAGTTGTCCAAGATGACCAACGCCGCCTTGTCGGCCAGAAAGCTGATCACCTGGCCTGTCGCGTCACCGCCAACAAGACGCAGTCCGACCGATCCAGCGATCGCCCCGGGCAC
>JBBKWJ010000274.1:0-2722 GCA_037968895.1 Acidimicrobiales bacterium | reverse complement strand
GTATGCCACAGCCAGGCCGCTACGACGTATGCCAGTCCAAGCGGGCAACTTAGGGCCCCGAGGCGGAATCGATCTGAAAGGAATTCAACTTGAGCGAGATGGACTGGTAAGAATCGAGATTCCTCCGAGCTCAAATGGTGATAGGCCTCGTTGAGCGACCCAATTTCTTCCTCGGAGAGCTCGGCCGACATCCAATACGCATCCGTTTTGACACGCAACTCCGTCCAAAGTTCGGGATCGGTCAAACGGAGAACCTCAAGCGCAGACTCTTGAATCGTCGCCACGACGAGAACTTGTCGGTCGGCAAACTCTTGAAGGATCGGAGCAGTTAGACCTCGGCCGAGATGGAGGGAAAGATCGTCGAGCCACAACACGTCGTACGTTGAATTGTCGAGCGCTTCACGAGCAGCCTCAAGGGGAAGCGCATCGGCAGCCTGGTGCCCGTATTGGGGTTCGTCGACGATGTATAGCAGCGCGTCAGGACGCATAGTTTGAAGCGCCATCCATGCCGCACGAGTCTTGCCCGAACTCGGTTCTCCAGTTACAAGCAGGAGGTCTCCTGATCGCCCATTGCCTACGGCATCCTGCAACCTCGGGTCAATGTCGCGCCGAGAGTAGGCCCCGGCCGTCACCATTGAGTATGCCGAGGCAGGGGCGATCCGGTTCCGGACGGCGGGGGCGGGCGCGTCCTGGACACCTGGGGCGTTCGATGTGAATAGCACATAGAGGAACACCAACGCGAGGCCGAGAGCAGCAGCGACCAGGCCAGTGAATCGCGGCAACCAACCAATGATGGAGGCACCAAAGGTAATGAGGCTGGCCAACGCGCCGAGACTTGTTACGGCTCTAGTAACACGCACGTGAGGAGGGTACAGGTCTTCGGTCCGAACGCGAGGGGATCGTTGACAGTGATCGCCACCATCAGTAATGTTCGACCCGGCAGACCACCGGCTCACGGTGGGCCGCCGGCTCATGGCGGGCCACCGATGCGGACGAGGTAGGGAACGATGCTGGATAAGGCGATTTTTCGATGGTGGCATGCGCGCGCGGGTTGACCGTAGCGCTGGTGCTAGCAGGACTTCTCGTTGCCATAAACCCGTCCCCTTCTTCGGCGGCGGGTCCTGCAGTGGTTGCATCCACCGGAACAGTGACCGTGACATCCGACGGTTCCCAAGGCGTCGCAGTCGCGATGCCACCCGGCATCCAAAACGGTGACCTACTCCTCGTCATCGTCGCATCCGACCTCAATAACAAAGAAGGCACAACCACCGGATCCGCAGGCTGGGTGAAAGTCCTCGACGCCCGACGCGGCACCGATGTCACCCACCTCTCCGTCTTCGCACGAATCGCCGACGGCAACGACGCATTCTCCGTGGCGACCACCTTCACCCCCAACACCTTCGCCGAAGATCTCGTCGCCCAATCTGTACGCATCACAAACCACGGAGTCACAAATGTCAGCACCGACCTTGCCGGTCTGACCTCAGCAGACGACCGACAAGGCAGTGCGAACCCACCCTCCACCGGAACCATCGCCGATGACGACTGGCTCGTCTTCGCACTCGCGGCATCAAACTTCACTTCACAGTCCGACAACCTCAGCTCCGTGCCAAGCGGATACACAGAAATCACTCGCACACGCTCGGCGGACACGACCAGTGCGGCGACTCTCGGTGTCGCCTACCAAAACGTTTCTGGCACGTCGATCGACCCCGGCAAATACAGCCACACCAGCCGCAGTTGGGTCGCCGCAACTCTCGCCATCCCAAGCCCATAGGGACTCCGGCGGCTGACCGCTGACCAAGTCGTCTCGGAGACGCTTCGCTGTTGTGTGACCGCGCTGGGCATCTTCTCTTAGTATCAAGTCTCGATTTTTCTCGCCTGGTGACGTATAGTGCCGGAACGGACTTGCGAGCGGGATCGCGACCGTGGCGGAGGGCCTTTTTCGATGCGATGGTGGAAGCGTTTTTGGTATGCCCAGATAGTGCTGGACGGAGTTACTGCTGCACTGGTGTGGATCTTGATACTCGTGTTCGATGTCGGGCCGACGAGTGTCGGCCGTTCAATAGCTCATTCATGGATTCTTGTCGCGGTTGCGACGATCGCCACGCTCATCTTGCTCTGGCGGCGCATGATGTATACCGCCCTCTTGTCTCCGACGCGGAGCGAAGAAGGGCTGGCGGTACTCACGGCAACGGGTCTGGCCACCAGCATCGTCGCAGTCACCGGGAATCTTCTTGACTGGCCGGTGGGCGCGTGGGAACTCGTGCTTGGAGGAGCTCTGTTCTACCTTGCCCGACTGTTCGTGCGGGGAACACTACGTCTGCTGTCGGGCAGCGAACGGGTCATGCAACAGGACCTCGACGTAATCATTGTCGGCGCCGGCGAGGACGCAGGCGAGCTCTACGAGCTAATGGTCGATCATCCAGAGTCGGGGCTCCGGCCGCTCGGCATCATCGGAGATCCAGCAGCCGGCAAGCAGCATGGCCTCGGCCCACTAATGTTGGGGACGACTGATCGGGTAGTTGAAATCCTCGACCGTCACAATGCTGATGCGGTACTAATCACACCGACTAGCTTTCGTGGTCCCGCGTTTAGACTGCTGTCACGCCTTGTTCAGCAAAGTGGACGACCGGTCCTATTCAGCAATGGCATCAGCCGTTTGGCCGATGGCGGCTTCTCGATCCGAAACCTTTCGCACGAGCCGATCACGGTGCTGCAG
>JBBKWJ010000273.1:0-2972 GCA_037968895.1 Acidimicrobiales bacterium | reverse complement strand
CACTTGACGAGGGCCATATCGTCGATCTGATCGACCTCACCGGTGCTTCCCGAAACGGGGCCGAGTCTGACATATTCGGGAAACTGCTCGGTTCGTTGAACTTCGACGCCGCTCCTGCGTTCGACTTTTGGCTTCGAGCTCAGCAGATGCACCTAGCCTGCCGGGAGCAGACCCGGCTTCGAGACCGGGTGCTCTCGGACCTGGCAACCGGCCGTTTCGACGATGCAATGCAACGAGCCCGCCGTCTGGTTGAACTCGATCCCCTGGAATGTCGGAACCAGGAGGCCCTGCTCCGATCGTTCGCCGCTGCGGGCCGGGCAGACGAAGCCAGAAGGCATCTTGCTCGTTGTGAAGATCTGTTCGCTAGAGAACTGGACGCTCCCCTGCCCGACGCGCTGGTACGTGCAGCCGCTCAAGTCTCAGCATCGTCTCGACGCACGCGATCAGTCACTGCAACAGCTGAAGCGCGGGCCCGTCTCGATGCTGGCGTTGCCGGAATTGCCGCCGGTGCGACCGAGTGGGGACTCGAACGGCTGCGAGGAGCCGTGACGCTCGCCGCCGAGGCCGACGACCCTGGGCTCGAGGCTGAGTCTCTCCTCCAATACGGCGAAGCTCTCGCCCACAGCGCTCAGGACCGGAGTACAGGCGTGACTGCAATCCTGCATCGCGCAATCGCAGCAGCAAGCCGGGCTGAACGCAATGACTACGCGTCACGAGCGAGCAGCGAGCTCGCGTTTCTACACATTCAGACCGGCGACGCTCTCCAGTCCCACTACTGGCTTACCCGAGCCGAGACCGAGGCCAATGGCGACGATCACCTTCTGTCGGTCGTCAGCGGAATCCGAGGCTTGGCGTTCTCAGACAACGCCGAATATGAGCTGGCACTTGGGGCGTTCGAAATATCGATCGCACTGGCCCATAAGGCGGGCAAACAACGACAGGTTGCGTGGTCGCTATCCATGGCGGCCAGAACACATCTTTTGCGAGGAGCCACTGCAACCGCGCTTAATCAGGTTGAGGAGAGCATCAACATCGGCGAGTCCGAGCGATGGACCGCATTGCTGCCTTGGCCCCAAACCCAACGGGGTGAGATTCTTCGACAACGCGGGCATCTCGACGAGGCTTCGACTCAGCTCGAAGCGGCTTACGCGCTCGCTTGCGAGGTCGGCGACCTGTGTTGGGCCTCTGCCGCAAGCCGATCGCTTGCCGCCGTCGCCAACGACAAGCGCGATGCCGACGCTACGAAGGTGTGGACCGAGCGAAGCCTCGAACACCAGATTCCCTATGTCTGGATCCTCGCCCACGCATTGGAAGGAAAGTGCGATGTCACACGAGTCTCCGACGAGGACATCAGCAGGCACACAGTCCGCCAGCTTGAGGTGTGCGCCGCTGAAAGCGGGCTTCGCGAGTATTCGGCTCGTGCGGCCATTCGTCTGGCCGATCTCGGCGATGCGGATGCCGGTCCAGCAGCACAGGCGTTCAGCACTTCAATCGACAACCCCACGCTACACAAAGCGGCCAACTCGGGCGTGCCGATCTAGGACCGCAAACGCAGCCAAGGACAAAACGCGATCAGGCGTAGCCTCATCGCCGAACTGAAGGAACATCATGGACACGACAACCGACGCCCAGCAAAGCGGTAACAATTCGATTGTTCAAGCGCTCGACCAGTTGGACGACGTCGTTCGGAACCGACCCGAGTTGTTACGAGAGACCTACCGCTCTGTCACGAAACTCGTCAACGGGCTGCAATGCGAAACTCAGGAGGACACTTGGCGAGCCACGAGCGATCTGCCCGAAACGGTCGGTGGCCAAGGCGCAGGCCCGTCCCCAGGAATGCTCGGCCGAGCCGCCCTCGGCAGCTGCCTCACGATGGGCTACGTGCTCCACGCCACCCGGCTCGGCGTCGAGCTGACGTCGCTGACCGTTACCGTCGAAGCGGACTCCGACGACGGCGGAATGCTTTCCCTCGATTCTGAGGCCCGACCGGGATACAGCGAGGTGCGGTACCACGTCGACATCGTCAGCCCAGCTTCGGACGAGCTCGTCCACAAGGTACTGGACGAAGGTGACTTGCTGAGTCCCTACCGCGACGTCTTCTCCGAGAAAACTCCGATGAAGCGAACCTCTTCGATTAGCCAAACGGTCCTTGATGGAAGAGTTGGCGAGCGCCGATTACGCTGATGAGCAAAGATGTGGGAGAGTGAATCCCGCAGAGGGGGAAGCATGACTACAGGATCCACCGACTATCGTCGCCCCGTGCGTCATGACACCAACGTGGCCCGGCGAGCTGGCAGGCGCGCCAAGCTCGAGACTGTCAAGCGGATGGTCTCAGCCATAAATTCTCAGTACGATTTCCGCTTCAGGCTGCCCGACGGCACCGAGGTTGCCTCACACTGCACAGACCCAGACGCTCGCCGCACCGACATCCACCTGCACGATGACGTCGCAATGTCCGCTTTCCTGACCATGAGCCACCGCAAGCTGTACGAGGCCTTCACAGGGCAACACCTCGATGTCATTGGCCACATGGAGGACGTCATGCGTTGGGGCGCTGACGTAGTGAAGGATCCCAACCAGCCGGGCGCCGAATGGATGGCGAAGCTGCTTGCGTTGAAAGAGCTTCCAAACCCGACGAACTATCGCGTCGAAGCGCTCAAGACGCACTACAGCTTTCCACCAGAATTCTACTAGTCTTGGCTGGGAGACGACCAGCTGCCAGTCTTCTCCCAGTATGTCTTCGCAGAAGGCGAGGCTGCCAGCGATTGGAAGCAGGCCCGGGAAAGGAAGCTCCTCTATATGGCTGAAGCCTGTGAGCTTAAGCCAGGCTCACGCCTGCTAGAGATTGGCGGTGGCTGGGGTGGCCCACTGCGTTTTATGGCTCGGCGAGGAATTCATGTCACGAGCATCACTCTGGAGCAGAACTCTCTCGACATGCTCCAACGTGTCATCAAGGAGGAGGGCGTCGAAGA
>JBBKWJ010000272.1:0-2591 GCA_037968895.1 Acidimicrobiales bacterium | reverse complement strand
GTCTCAGGCAACAACGTGCCGATATTCAGGCCACCCTCGTCAGCTGAACAATCTTCGCCAGGCCCATAAGAAGCGGGCGTCGCACCGGCAGGAGCGGCAGCACCGTCGGTTTCGAAGACGAGTTGTTGTTGGACTTGCTGGTTGCCTTCGTCATCGAATTCATAGATGTCGTAGGCGCCAACCGATGGTTCGCCGACATCGAGGAAGTCGATCGGGCCAGAAGCGCCGTCGTAGTCGACGTCGCCGTCGGCATCGATGATCGCTGCGCAGTCGGCGAAGGTGTTGCACTTCTCGCCGCCACGAGTGACGTTGACCATCTCGGACTTGATGTCAGCAGCATCGTTGGAACCAGCAGCGTGAGCGGCCAGCGCAATGATGATGGCGCAGTCATAGGACTGCGAGCTGAACACCGTGTCGATGTCAGGGGCATAAGCAGCAAACGAATCAGGGAAGAACGCCGAACCCGAGGCTGGAGCTGCTGATGGCTGGGTGCCACGCATGCCCTCGATGATCCCGGGATCGAGATCGGTGCCCTCGACGAGTTTGGAACCAAGATCGCTCGATGCCATGCCGTCGGTGATGTAGATCGGAATCTCGGCCGGGCCGACACCCTGCTCGATCATCGTGCGCAGGATCTGCAAACCCTCTTCGAACGACGCCAACACAACCGCGTCAGGCGCCGAAGCAATCACATCGCTCACCACACCATCAAACGAAGTCGACTCAGGCGCATAGGACTGGTCATACACAACCGTGCCGCCACCAGCTTCATAAGCGGGGATGAAGAAGTTACGAATACCAACACCCCAGTCATCAGCACGAGGCACAAATGCCACGCTGGTATAGCCGTCCTCGAGAATCAGGTTGGCCAAAGCCGGAGCCTGCAAATCATCAGACGGAGCAGTACGGAAGTAGTAACCGTCATCACCATCGACACCAAGACCAGCAGCCGTGTTCGAAGGCGAACACTGCACCGCAGGAGCCGACGTGATCTTGTCGATCACCGCACCCGAAATACCCGAAGCAGCAGCACCAATGATGGCATTGACATTTTCGGTCGCCAACAAACGATCAACCGTCTGGTTCGCGATATCAGGATCGGTACCCGAGTCACCAGCCGAACGAGTCACCAACTGGCCATTCACACCGCCAGCAGCATTGATGTCACAGATGGCCATCTCGACTGCCTGAATCAGCGGATCACCCAAGAAAGCAAGAGCACCCGTCTCAGGCAACAACGTGCCGATATTCAGGCCACCCTCGTCAGCTGAACAATCTTCGCCAGGCCCATAAGAAGCGGGCGTGGCATCCGCGTCTGCGGTGTCTTCGTCGTCGGTGGTGTCTTCGGTGTCTTCGGTGTCTTCGGTGTCTTCGGAGGTATCCGAAGTGTCTGTCGCGTCTGAAGTTTCATCGGCGTCGGTTGCGGTGTCATCAGTCGAATCACTGCCACAGGCGGTCGCGACAAGCGCGAACGCGAACAATATGGCAATGAAACGCATATACCTGCGTTGCATAGGGGCCCCTCTCTAGGCCGCGGCCTAGTGCCGCGAAAATATTTGTTCAAACTCTAACTGCACTTGTGCCACTGTTGCAGTCGTGTTGCGATTTTCGCCGCACCCGCAGGGCGGGTGACCGCCGTCACGATGCGCTATGTTTGCCCCGTGCTAACACCTCGATTAGTGCGCTGGGGCATGATCTCGATCCTGTGCGCGCTCATATTCAGTTTCGCCGGAGCGTTGTTTCTCGCTCCGCTGTCCGACGCGCAAGACAGCGGCACCGCACTCAGCGGAACGCTGCGTGTTGGTCGTGAACCGGTCGCCGATGTCGTCATCACCGTGTCAGACTCATCCGGAACGGTGGTCGGGTCAGCCACGTCGGGCGAAGACGGCAAATGGTTGGTGCCCATTCCGGCTGTCGACGAGTATCTGATCGTCATCGACCCCACATCGCTGCCTGAAGGTGTCGGGTTCAAAGAAGGAGCGACCAACGAGGTCGCGCGAGATGTTCCTGCGCTCGATCGAGCCAGCTACCCGGTCGGATTTCAGCTCGAAGACGGCGGCGCCACACCGCTCATCGTTCCCGACCCGACCTGGAAGCGGCTGTTGGGCCGTGGTGTCGACGGTCTTCGGGTCGGACTGCTGGTCGCACTTGCAGCCGTTGGGCTCTCGCTGATCTATGGCGTGACCGGTCTTGTCAACTTTGCGCACTCTGAGATGGTCACCTTCGGCGCCGTCGTAGCGTTCGGTTATGAGGCGCTCATGCCGTCCGCCCCATTCGTCATACCGGTTCTGTTGGGCGTGTTGACGGGTGGCGCGCTCGGGTTCGTGCTCGAACGCGGGCTGTTCGGTCCGCTGCGAACCCGCAAGATGAACAACATCTCGCTCATGGTGGTCTCGATCGGCTTGGCATTCGTGCTGCGCTACCTGATCGTCATCTACTTCGGATCGGCGCCAGCGGGCTACAAGCACTACCTGATCCAAGAGGCAATCGACATCGGACCGATCTCGCTGCCGGCAAAAGACTTGGTCATCATGCCGGTGGCCTTCATCTTGCTGGTGATCATCGCAACCCTGCTGCAAAAGACGCTGCTC
>JBBKWJ010000271.1:0-5947 GCA_037968895.1 Acidimicrobiales bacterium | reverse complement strand
TCGACGTCTGCAGCCGTGAGGTTGGTTCGGTTGATCTCTTTGTGCCCGCCGCTGCCGCCAAGGTCGGCCGCCGCGTCGTCGTTAACTCCGGCGAAGAGGTCGAGATACCAGACCTGTGGGGTGCCGGGCATGAACAACTGAATGGCCCGAGCGAGACGCAAACGGGCCTCGCTCTCGCCCAGTGCGCTGAAGAACGTTGCGTTCACCTGGTAGTAAGAAATCTGAGTGCCGTCGGGACCGTACAGGTTCTTGATTCGACCGCCGCGCTCGAGCAGGCGCTCAATGATTTCCTCAATCGTGACATCGGCGAGAAGCCCCTCGGCCTGGGTACCGCTGCCTTTGAGGTCAATGACCGGGATGCCGTCGTGGCAACCCAACATGTTGACGGTCTTGATGTCCCGCTCGATGATCTCGTTAATCCATCGCACCAGGCTGGTGTTCTTTGCCCCGTCGATTGTGTCGATCACCAGGCCGGGGAAGAAGAAGTCATAGATCGGGTAGCCCTGGTTTGAGAGCTCCTCGTGGATGCCGGTTCCATACTCGGAGTGGATCTCGGGAAGCAGGATCAGATCGAACTCCTCGGCGATGGTCCGCAAGCGGTCGAGGTAGTCCCACGTGCCGGGAGTGTTGAAGAAGTTGATTCGTCCGATCTCTTTGTGCAGGTAGGCGAACGCGTCGAGGCGGAGAATCTTCGCGCCGAACCCAGCAACCTTTTGCAGGGTCTCTCGGTAGAAGTCCCACACTTTTTCGTTCTCGGCGTTGAGGTCCATCTGACCGAGATAGGTGCGCACGCCGTCGACAACATCGACCTGTTGATAGAACGTGTTCCAGTAGAAGCGATTGCTCCCTTCCGGGAATCGGACCTTCAGTATCGGGAGTCCAGGCTTACGCATAAAGAGCTGATCGAGATGCTCTGGCGATGGCACGATGTAGCCGTCGTCGTGAAGCTCGCCCTCGCCTTCCCAGAATGCGTTCCAATCGATGAAGAAGTCGGCGAACTCCGAGTCGTCGCCGTTCTTCAACATGTCTTGGAACTGTGGCGATCCGACCGAAAGGTGATTCAGGACGAGATCGAATTTGAGCAGGATGCCCAGCTTGTCCAGCGCGTCGAGGTCGGCCGGCGAGACGAGTTCGGCGTTCAGGTCATAGTCAATGACTGAGAAGCCACGATCGAGATCGCTGTTGAAAACCGTCGGAAGAACGTAGAAGAGCGAGAACACGTCCTCGAGTTCCGGTCGTTGAAGCATTCTGACCATGCCGGCAAGATCGGTGTCGATACTGTCCGGATAGGCATTCAGCATGACGCCGTTCGGCAAATGTTGCTTCATCAAACCGGCAGGACGTCGTAGTCGCGGGTAATCACAAAGTCGGCTAGTTGCTTATGGCCCGCAATGATCTTGTGCTCCAGTTTGAGGACGTCCTCGATGAACGGATCGCCAACCTCATCACCGCGATTGCGCTTCTGACGATGCTCAAGCGTGTCGATGCGATTCCTAGCGATGAAGACCTTGGTGTCGACGTTCTTCAAGAGCGAGGTGTAGGTACCTTCGGCGATGATGACCTTGACTCCGCTCAGATCGATGGTCTCTTCCTCGATCGAGTTTTTGTCGTAGTCAACGAGTGGTTTGACGATCTCGTCCGCGCCGTTGATTGCGTCGATCAGGTTCTGTTCGAGTGCATCGAGGCGCACCTCGACGTGGGGGCCGAGCCAGCTTTCGTCTTCACGTCGTTTGGCATCGTTCGACCTTGGGGGCAGCCTGAAATAGTCGTCTTGGCCGAGGAGAACCGAAGAGATCCCACGATTTTCGAGCTCGTCGGCGATAGCCCTGCCCGTCTCGGACTTGCCGCTTCCCGATTCACCGGCAACGGTGATGGTGTAACGACCTTCCTTAGCCTGAACAGCAGCCACGATGCTGGGCACGATCGCGCTGGCCGCAGACTTGTGGTGTTCCTCGATGATGATTACGTCGCCCTTCACGGTGCGCACTCTCCAGATCTTTGCATTGGTAATGAATCCGCTGAGCGAGCCTACATTTGCGCAACTGGGCTCACCAACTAGCGATCCGGTGGCAACAACGTAGAGCCGACCGCTAACATTTCTGGGTGACCTCAGCAGCAGCGAAATCCGGTATGCGGATTATCGAAGACGACCTCAACGGCACTGAGATCCAGGAGCTACTTCGACTGCATGCCGAGGGCATGCTCGCCAACTCGCCGAAGGACGCATGCCACTTTCTTGACCTGACGGGACTCAGCGTTCCGTCAGTCATCGTTTGGTCAATCTGGGACGCTGAAAACCTCGCTGGCTGCGGCGCCCTAAGAGAAATTGACGCAACACACGGAGAGGTGAAGTCGATGCGGACGGCAATCGACCACCTCGGTCGAGGAGTCGGCAGACACTTACTCAGCCACATCGTTGCCAACGCGAGGCAGCGAGGGTACCAACGACTCAGTCTCGAAACCGGAACGGGCGACTCCTTTGCCGCAGCAGTGCACCTCTATGAGTCCGTCGGCTTCGAGCGATGCGGCCCCTTCGACGATTACGAAGAGAACGACTTCAGCCAGTTCTTTACCCTGAACCTGTAGCCAACGTTGCGAAGAAATCGCCTAGACGAGCCAAGCCACCGACGAGCACCTCGGTGTCGTTCGCGTAGCCGATCCGAAGGTACCCCTCCATGTCGAAGGCGCTGCCGGGAGTGAGCAGCACACCGACGTCTTTGAGGATCTGCTCACAGAGCGGATGCGACTCGATGTCGGCGTCGTAGCGCAACATTGCGGTAGTGCCCGACTGCGGCTTCACGTAGTCGATGGCGGGCTGCGTGGCGACCCAGTCGTCGAGGATGGCGAGGTTGCGCCGGACGATGGATTGGCTGCGACCGAGGATCAAGTCTTTCGCGTCGAGCGCGATGCTGGCGAAGAGGTCGTCGATCATGCCAACGCTGATTGTGTTGTAGTCGCGATGGATCGAGACCGCCTCCATCACGTCAGCTGGTCCGGCGATCCAACCGAGTCTCAACCCGGCGAGCGAAAAGGCCTTCGACATGCTGCCGGTGCTAATCCCTCGGTCGTAGAGGTCGGCCATCGACGCGGTGCTTCCGTCGCCGGTCTGATCGGTGCCGCGGTAGACCTCGTCACACAGCACGTAGGCCCCAGCGTTCGACGCAATCTCTACGATCTCAGAGAGGACCTCCTCACTCATCAGGGCGCCGGTTGGATTGTTTGGGTTGGTCATCGCAATGAGCTTCGCGTTCGTGCCAACGAGTGCACGGAGCTCGTCCAGGTCCGGTTGGAAATCCTGCTCTCTTCGAAGCGGCAACGTCACAACATCGGCCCCGATGCTCTCGGGAATCGCGGTGTGTTGTTGATACGAAGGCACGATCGACACGACCCGATCACTTGCTCCGACCATTGCTTGGTAGACGAGCGAATTACCGCCGATCGCACCATGGGTGATCATCACATTATTGCGAGTGAGCTTGTTGTAGAGCCCGGCGACATTGTCGCGCAGACGGTCCGAGCCGACGATTGCGCCATAGGTCAGTTTGAGCGGGAGGAGCTCGTCGAGAATCGACTCGGTGGCGTCGGCCATGTCGAGGAGCTCAGCGACAGTGAGCGAGTGCACGCAGGTCTCGGCGAGGTTGAATTCGCAGTGGTTCTCGAATTCGTTCATCCACATCTCGACACGGAACGGACTGATCTTCATCGTGAGATCCTATCGGTTGAGCGTTTTCACGAGTTCGAGGTCTGCACAGAACGAACCCACGCTCAATGGCCATCCGCTAGGTGGAGGCGAAGTTCTTTGCGTCCAAGTGCGTCTCGCCGCTCCATCGATAGGCGACGAGCGGGCCACCGTTGCCCGCGCTGTAATCAACACACGCAGTGAAGGCGCCGCTTGGTTTGGGAGTGCCGGTTTCCCAGAAGTGGCCGTAGAACACCGGCACGTTGTCAGCGTAAGCGGCGACGGGAGGCCTATCGATCGGTCCGTCGGAAAGAACCGGATACGGGTCGCCGTTTACCGTCATCGCATTCGACGGCATTACGGCCCCGCTCAGGAGACTGGCCGCGTTCGGGTCCCACCATTTCCAACGTGCCTGCTTGCGGGGGTGTCCGCTCTTGTCTTTGTACGCAGGAGAGGGTGCAAGCTTTACTTCAGGGCCCTTCAAAAGAATCTCGATCGCCTGCCACTCGAGCGAATCCTTTTCCGTTGCACTCAACACCAGCTCAGTCGTTAAAGAGTTTCGGGGCGATACCCAGCCAGCCAAATGATCGATCGACTCACGATCCCAGCAGGCATGCACGACACGTAATTCGCCTAGGTCGAGCCACAACGGCAACGTCATGAACCAGTCGACGAGTTCATCGTGTATCGCACTTTCCTCGCCTACTTCGGCCAAGAACTCCTTGTGTTGATCGCGTTTCTCCGAGGACTTATTCCGGCGTCCGTGCCTCCAGGCAACGGCGTTGAACTCATGGTTGCCGGCAACGATCAGTGCCGACCCGCCATCGACCATCGCTCGCGCAATCGCAACGGTCTCCAGCTGCTTCGGTCCCCTATCAATCAGATCGCCGACAAAGATGGCTTGGCGGGTTGGGTGCCGCCAAAACCCGTCGCTGTTCTCATACCCCATCGAATCCAACAGGGTCACGAGCTTGTCGGCATGACCGTGCACATCGCCGATTACGTCATAGCCGTCATGCCCCATGCCACCGAAGCTACACCCGGTCATTCGACTCAAGCCACTACTGCCTAATCCGCGTGTTCCGCAGCGGCAAGGACGGTTTCGGCAACGTCGGCAATGGCCTCGAGTTGGTCTCCAGTGAGGTGGTCGATAAACAACTCGCGCACGGCAACCAGATGACCCGGCGCGGCAGCGGCGATCTCGGCTCGTCCTTCGTCGGTGACGACGACGAAAGACCCGCGGCGGTCGGTTGGGCACTTCGCTTTGGTGACGAGGCCACGCTTGACCATGCGGGCGACGTGGTGCGATAGCCGGCTCTTCTCCCAACCGAGATCAGAACCCAGCTCGAAGAGGCGGACCCTGCCGTCTGGCTGGTCGGTTAACGCGACCAGTACCTGGTAGTCCGCATACGACAGGCTCGACTCGGCGGTGAGGCGTCGTGCCAGCTCGCCATCGACCCGCAGATGCATGATCTGCAAAGCCCGCCAGGCCCGTGCCTCTTGCTCGTTTAGCCACTGCACTTCGCTCATGTGACCGATCCTACACCGAATCTAGTTGACACGTCATCTTTTTCTTGTAAAGTAGGTGACACATCAACTAATCAACCACTGGAGAACCCGATGAGCACAACAACAGCAATCGCATCTGACACCTACACCATTGATCCCACCCATAGCCGGGTCGGTTTCGTCGCCCGACACGCCATGGTCACCAAGGTTCGCGGCGCGTTCAACGAACTTGAAGGCACCGGCCGTTTCGTTGCGGAGAACCCAACCCAATCAAGCTTGAGAGTGTTGATCCAAGTCGCCAGCATCGACACCCGCAATGCGGACCGCGACGGGCACCTACAAAGCGGCGACTTCTTTCACGTCGAGGCCTACCCCACCATCGGCTTCGTCAGCACCGACATCTCTGAGATCGACCCGTCCAACTACCGTGTCACCGGCGACCTGACGATCAAAGACGTAACCCGTCCGACCACCTTCAATCTTGAACTCACAGGAACCGCCGTTGACCCTTGGGGAAATACCCGACTTGGTCTCGAAGGTTCGACTGTCGTGAGCCGCAAAGATTGGGGTCTTACCTGGAACACAGCGCTCGACGCAGGCGGTGTGCTGGTCGGCGACAAGGTCACCCTCGAGTTTGAGATCTCTGCCATCCGCACCGACGCCAGCTGAGTCACTCGCACTCCCGCCCGGAGCCGCTGGCCTGGGCGGGCGACCCCATCGACTGACGACGGCCGTGCTTCTATACCTGAGCTAACTCAT
>JBBKWJ010000270.1:0-33296 GCA_037968895.1 Acidimicrobiales bacterium | reverse complement strand
CGTCCGCCGGCCCGCAGTTTGAGAGATCATGTAGCAATGACCAAAAAGAGCGAAAGCGCTGAAATCGAGCTGGATAGCGATGTCGCGAGCGCTCTAGCTGCGATCTTTTTTGGCGAACCCGACGTCAGCTCACCGGGCGAGTCCGAACTGGTTATTGATCTACGAGACGACAAGGTTGCTGAAGTTGCCGAAGTTCCTGAGGTGCCAGCGCCGCGAGAGCCAGTGATCGCACCGGCTCCGCCCGAGCCTGTGGTCGCGCCCGCCCGTCGTAGTCAACTCTTTCCGCCCCGTGCGCCCGAACCGAGGCCGATCGCTCGGCCGTCAGCTCCGCTTTTCCCAACCTCCACTCCGGCGGTTCGCCCAAGTGGCGATGTGACTGGCCTCTTCGGACCGACGCCTGCTCCGCAGGATCCGAGTTCGCCAGCCGTGGGTTCGGTTATTGGTCCGATGACGCGTTCAAAACCGTCGAACGTCGAGTTCGTTCCGGCGGTTGATATCAACGACTCCCGCGACTATCGGGTAATAGGCGGAATCGTCCTCGGGTCTGTGGCAATCATCGGTGCATTGGCCTTCGCCTTTAGCGGCGGAGGCGACGCTCCTGTGACTAGTGCCGACGTCTCCCTCATTCCGGCAACCCAGATCTCCAACACGACGCCGACAACCGCACCCGCCACAACGTCACCGACCACGGCACCACCGACTACCGCTGCATCGACCACCGATGCACCGACCACAGCGGTTCCAACAACCGCAGCGGCAGCGGCACCAGTTGCCACCCGGCCGCCAACCACTCGTCGTCCTGTCGTTACTCGCAGTCCTGCCACCGCGGCGCCCGCAACTACGGCGCCAACGATACCGGCGACCATTCCAACCCTCGATCTTCCGCCACCGGCTTGGTCTCCAGATACTGCTCCAGCCACAACCCAAGCAGCCGAGACCAGCCCGGAGACGGTGGCGACGCCGTAGCTCATTTGGTTCTGGTCTCGATGTGAGCCAAGTGCCGCGGGCTTGCGCGTGGGGGCGGGTAGGTTCATGTGATGGATATTTCCATGATCGATCCCGATCGAGTCCCGCACCACATTGCTTGTGTAATGGACGGTAATGGCCGTTGGGCTACCCAGCGCAATCTGAAGCGGACCGAAGGTCACGCGGCAGGCGAAGAAGCGTTGCTCGAGGCGGTTCGGGGTGCGATCGACGTTGGTACGGGCTGGCTGACGGTCTATGCGTTTTCAACCGAGAACTGGCGACGCCCGACCACAGAACTCCGCTATCTCATGAAGTTCAACGAGTCCATTTTGCTCGGCCGTCGTGACGAGCTAAACGCAATGGGTGTTCGGATTCGATTTATTGGCCGGCGCGATTGGCGGGTGCCTCGCCGCCTGATCCGGCGGATGGACGAAACGACTGAGCTCACCAAAAACAACACAACACTCACGCTCACGATTGCCTTCAATTATGGCAGCCGCGCCGAGCTCGTTGATGCAGTGAAACAGCTGGTGATCGATGATGTCCCAGTGAGTGAAAAGGCGATAGCCGAGCGACTGTACGACCCTGAAATGCCCGAAGTCGATCTTTGGATTCGGACCTCTGGCGAATCACGCATGTCCAACTATCTAATCTGGCAGTCGGCGTATGCCGAGCTGCTCTTTATCGACACGTATTGGCCCGACTTCCGGCGCCAACACATCGTCGACGCCGTCATCGAGTTTCAAGATCGCGACCGGCGTTTTGGCGGTTTGAGCTAGGTTTCGGGGGATATGCCGCAATATCGAGATGACGCCGTTGTGCTTCGAACCTACAAGTTGGGCGAAGCCGACCGAATTCTCGTGCTGCTGACGCGGAACCGAGGCAAGGTGAGGGCCGTCGCGAAGGGCATTCGCCGCACGAAAAGCAAGTTCGGGGCCAGACTCGAGCCCGGTTGCTCGGTGCATGTACAGCTTCACGAAGGCCGCAATCTCGACATTGTTCGGCAGGCAGAAACCATCGAGATTCGCGATGCGCTTCGCACGAATGTAGAGCAGTGGGGGAGGGCCGCGATTGTGCTTGAGATCGTTGACCAGGTCGCGATCGAGGGTGAGGCCAATCCTGCACTCTTCAAACTCGCGACGGGCGCTTTGGCCGAGCTCGAACGGAGCGGCAACCCGCTAGTTCTTGCGGCCTTCGTGGCTCGCCTTCTGGCCCTTGAGGGTGTCCAGCCGATGCTTCACGCCTGCGTGAGCTGCGGTGCGACCGAACGGCTCATGACGATCCAGATCCATAGCGGCGGTGTGCACTGCGAAAGCTGTGGTGGCGGCGAACCGATCAGTGATGCAGCGCGGGAAGCGCTGATCATGGTTGCTGATGGCAGGGTCAGAGAGGTACTCGACGAAACCCCCGACGACGTTGCAAACGAGCTTGAGTTGCTCGCCAGCAAGCTGGTCGAACAGCACATTGAGCGTCGCCTACGATCGGTCTCAGTGCTCTACCAGCAGCTTCACGCCTAGCCTGCCTGGTGGCGGGCCGATATCTAGCCGATGGGGACCCACTGATTCGCCACTTGATCATGGCGCAACCAGCGTTCGCGAGCCGCATCCCAGTAGAGCCATGCGTTCCATTCGGCGCTCCAAACGGGATCGGTTGCTGACCCGCCAGCGGATTCGTTTGCGGTCGCGTTCTGGGCCGTACTCACAGCAGTCGTCGAAGTAGCGACAGTTGCTGCGCTCGCGGTGACGGCGCTCGCAGTGACGGTGGTTGATTCTAGATCGGAGTCGAGTTCGTCGAGTGACCACGTTGGGGATGGCGTGCCGATTGGGACTTCCCATTCGGTTTCGACCGGACTTCGACTTGGCAATGGCGGGGCGTCCGCAATTGCCGCGACCTCTGGGACGCTGTCGTCTGGGACGCTGTCGTCTTGGACGTCGGCTTCTGGTTCGTCGAGTTCTGAGACGCTGAAGTCGAGTTCGTCCACCGGGGCGGGGTCGAACGAGGTGTCGTCGACATCAAGGGACTCGTCCATAAAGTCGTCGGCCAGCGGCTGACCCGGCATGCCGAGACGGTCGTTGAGTTCGACCATCGAGTCGAGATCGGATGGGTCGTCGATGAGAAGCGGGTTTTCGAGGGCGGTCTTCTGACGGTGCCACGCAGCGGCATCGACCATGCGCAGAGGCTTCTTTGAGTCGACAACGTAAGTCTTGGCCGCGATGTCGCCGAGTCGTCGGGTGTGCAGGTCTTGCGATGCGACAGCCCAGCCGATCAAACCACCAATTGGAAGGAAGTCGATAATGCCGACTACGGCGCGAATGAAATGCTGGCCCATTGATGCAGGCTGGCCTTCTTTGTCGATGACGGCTAGGCCAGTGAGCTTCTTGCCTGGTGAAGCGCCGATAGCGGCAGGGAGTAGCAGGAAGACGAGAACCGCAAGGAGAATCACGAAGAGTGAGCCGAGCCAGAAGTTGCGTCCACCGAAGACATACATGGTGTCGCCGACTTCCTGGATCCGCACAAACTGGGCGAAGCTCAGGTCTTTTAGCTGCTGGAACTGGCTTGCCGTCTGCTGCCAGTTGCCGTCGATGTCGCGTTCGGTAATGGCGAACTTAAGCGCGGTTGTCTTGAGCGTGAGTCCACCGAGAAACAAGAAGATCCCGAGATCGATCAGGGATGCCAAGATTCGCCGCGGGAGCACCTTTGTTGAGGCTGGGTCGAGCATGAGTCCAAGTTGGTCGATCGACGTACCTCGTCGACAGACAGGTTCCTTTCGGCTGATTACCCCCCTGATGTTAGGACCTAGCCGCAATGACTAGTGGGACGCACCCATGACCTGGCGGGCGATTCGCTCGAATGACTTGGGAATTGGCGTTCGCACCAAGAGTCGGCTCGTTATGCTCGTGGCCATGCCTGACCCCCAGCCCGAGCTGTTCGACAAAATTGTAAACCTCTGCAAGCGCCGAGGTTTCGTGTTCCCGTCAGCCGAGATCTACGGCGGCTTTCGCTCGACGTACGACTATGGGCCCGTCGGCGTGCTAATGCTCCGAAACGTGAAAGATGCGTGGTGGCGGTCAATGGTGCAGCTACGCCACGACGTCGTCGGCCTCGACGCTGCGATTCTCTCGCCGCCCCAGATTTGGGAAGCTTCGGGCCACCTGTCTAACTTCTCAGACCCCCTAGTCGATTGTCGCAACTGTGGGGCTCGGCATCGCCAAGACAACCTCGACAACCCTGATCAGTGTCCAACATGCGGAATGAGCGGCCAATTTACTGAGCCGCGAGAATTCAATCTCATGTTCAAGACCGAGGCCGGTCCTGTCGCTGATTCTGGTGCAATCGCGTACCTTCGTCCTGAAACGGCGCAAGGTATGTTCATCAACTTCATGAATGTGCTGAACACCAGCAGGAAGAAGCCACCCTTCGGTATCGCCCAGATTGGAAAGAGTTTCCGAAACGAGATCACACCAGGCAACTTTGTCTTCCGGACCCGAGAGTTCGAGCAAATGGAGATGGAGTTCTTCGTACCGCCAGACGAGGCCGAGCAGTGGTACGAGTACTGGTGCAAAACCAGGCTTGACTGGTATGTCGAGCACGGCGTCGACCCCGAGCTTGTGCGCCTGCGGGCCCACGACGCCGATGAGCTCAGCCATTATTCATCTGGCACGTCCGACGTCGAGTTCTTGTTCCCCTGGGGCTGGGGCGAGCTTGAAGGTGTGGCCAACCGGGGCGATTATGACCTTCGCCAGCACGCCGAGCATTCGGGGGCCCGGATCGAATATTTCGATCAGCCGAACAACACCAAATACTTGCCTCACGTGATCGAGCCTGCCGCCGGTGCAACGCGAACCATGATGGCATTTTTGATGGCCGCATACGAAGAAGAAGTTGTCAACGACGACACCCGCGTCGTCCTTCACCTTCATCACCGCATCGCACCATTCAAGCTCGCGGTGCTTCCTCTGTCGAAGAAGCCAGAGCTCACTGGCCCTGCGCTCGAGTTGCTGGCTTCGCTGCAGGGACGTTGGATGTGTGACTACGACGAGACGCAGCAGATTGGCAAGCGGTACCGACGTCAAGACGAGATCGGGACCCCGTATTGCATCACGTTCGACTTCGACTCGCTCGATGACCATGCGGTCACGATTCGTGAGCGAGACTCAATGGAACAAGTGCGGATGCCGATCTCCGAGGTCGAATCCTGGCTCGCAGAGCGCCTCGTTTGACAACTAGGCTCTTGGCAACTCGCAACTGATCTGGGGGATCGATGGCCAGCGTGGCATTTTTGGACGACGCAGGAGGGCTTGACGATGTTCGCGTCGCGGCTCCGCTGAGTGACAAGGGCCGAGCCTTGGGGCATCTTGGCGCAGAACTAGGGCTGCCAACCCCTGCCGGGTTCGTTTTTGCGTGTACCGACCGAGTTCCACACGCCCCTGATGAAACCAGTGTGCAGCTCCCGGCGCAGGCCGAGAAAGATCTGCGGGCTGCGATCATCGAACTTGGCCGCCGAACCGCTGGTGAATTTGGTGCCGGCGACGCACCGTTCTTTATCAGCGTTCGGGGGAGCAGTACTGATCTCACCGTCGGCGGTCCGGCCGCTGTGCTCAACATCGGCCTAAACGACCTGTCGGTCGAAACATTGGCGACATCCGGGAACAGAACGTTTGCCTTCGACTCATACCAGCGCCTCATCCAGGAATACGGCCGTGTCGCTCGCGCCATTCCTCACGCTCACTTTGCCGAGGCACTTCAAGGCGTCCTCCACGAAACAGGCGCAGCCTCGTCGTCGCAGCTCGACGCGTCGGCCCACGAGCAGGTAGTCAAAGAATTCAAAGCGCTCATTGCCGAAACCGGCGCTCCGTTCCCACAAGATCCGTTCCAGCAGCTACACGACACTATCGCTGGCCTTAATGTTCTCTCCATCGCCGCGGCTCGGCGAAGTCATCGACCACCCAGCGACCTCAGCGGTGCGCTGCAGCCATGTTTCGTCGTGCAACGAATGGTGTTTGGCAACAGAGACGAGTCGTCCGGCACAGGTCTCGCAAGCAGCCGAGACACAATTGGTGGGAGCATGAGCCCCTCCGGTTCGTTTGTCTTTGGCGGCCAGGGACACGATGCAGGAGCAACCGACGCGCTCTCTTTGGAAGCGTTCGAAGCCCGACTCCCCGCAGTTCACAAACAGTTGGTCGCGGCGCTTAAGGTTCTCGAGCACTCGTATCGCAACGTCGTAGAAGTCGAGTTCACCGTAGAAGGGGGCGAGCTGTACTTTCTCGATGCGATTGTCGCCGCAAGGTCTGGAATCGCAGCCGTACGACTTGCTGTTGGTCTGACCGACGATGACGCGCTTGGACTCTCGAAAGAAGAAGCACTTGGTTTGGTCACAAGTGATCACCTCGACCAGATCTTGCACAAGCAGTTCGCGTCAGGCGAGAACTCGGTTATCGCGAGAGGACTTGGCGCATCGCCTGGGGCCGCCGTCGGGCGTGTCTATTTCAGTGCAGATCGAGCGGTCGATGCGTATGACGACGGCGAAGACATCATCCTCGTCGCGACCGAGACAAGCCCAGAAGATGTGCACGGGATGGCCATTGCCGAGGGAATCCTGACCGCAAAGGGCGGCCTGGCTTCGCATGCTGCTGTCGTCGCTCGCGGGTGGGGCAAGCCCGCAGTCTGCGGCGCCGCTGGTATCACCGTCGCTGAACGGAGCTTCGAAGTCGACGGCCTCGTGGTCGCCGAGGGCGATCTCATCTCCCTTGATGGAGCCAGCGGCCTCGTCTATCTCGGTGCGGTTGACATGTCGGAAAGCGTGACACCAGACGAGTTCGAGACCGTACTCAAGTGGGCCGATGAAGTAAGAGCCGGGAAACTCGGGGTTCGCGCCAATGCCGACGCGCCAGATGATGCCAAAAAGGCTCGTCAGTTCGGGGCCGAAGGAATCGGTTTGTGCCGAACGGAGCATCAGTTCTTAGGAAAGCGACTGCCTCTCATCCAGCGGTTTATTCTGGCGAGCACGAATGAAGACGAGGCTGCTGCGCTAGCTGAGCTTGCCGCCGTCCAACGAACTGATTTCCTTGCTCTGCTCAAGACGATGGATGGATTTCCTATCACGGTGCGTCTGCTCGACCCACCCCTTCATGAGTTTCTCCCTAGCGTCGACGAGATGCGGGTGAAGCAGGCGACTGACGGGCTTGATCGCGACGAGACGGCGCTTCTCGCTGCCGCCACCTATTGGCACGAAGAGAACCCAATGCTCGGGGTTCGCGGCGTCCGCCTTGGGATCCTGCGTAACGGCCTATACCAGATGCAGGTGAAGGCTCTGCTCGATGCCGTCGCAGCATGTCGCGACGATGGCGGCACGCCAAAGGTCGAGATCATGATTCCCCTGATCATCAACGAGCGTGAGCTCGACCTCGCCGCATCATGGATCGCGTCGGAGATAGCGGCGGCGGGGCCAGACCGGATCGGTGAATCGTCGGTGACAGTCGGAACGATGATCGAGACGCCTAGGGCCGCGATCCAGGCAGGAACGATCGCTACGCACGCCGACTTTTTCAGCTTCGGAACAAACGATCTGACTCAGATGACCCTTGGTTTCAGTCGTGACGACATCGAGAGCAAGCTCATGGGCGTCTACCTCGAACAGGGTTTACTCGACGCCAACCCATTCGAATCGCTCGACATCGAGGGAGTCGGCGCGCTCGTTCGTTCAGCGACGGCGGCAGCCCGGGCGGCCAACCCGAGTATCAAGATTGGTGTATGCGGTGAGCACGGCGGCGATGCCAAGTCGATCGCTGCGTTCTGGGCCGCTGGACTTGACTACGTATCTTGCTCGCCCTACCGGGTACCGGTCGCGCGCCTTGCGGCCGCCCAGGCGATCATCAACAACCCAGAACGGTTGTAGCGGTCCCGTGAGCCGGTTGCCCTGCTAACTTCACGCTGTGGGAATAGTCGACGAAGATATCGCCAGGGTGCGAGACGTCACTGACATTGTCGGTGTCATCAGTAACTACACCCAGCTTCGGCGCGTTGGTCGACGTTTCACCGGCCTTTGTCCATTTCACACCGAGAAATCACCCTCGTTTTCTGTCAACAGTGAGCAGGGGTTGTATTACTGCTTCGGGTGTGGGGCCAAGGGCGACGCCATCACGTTCCTTCGTGAACAGGAACAGCTCGACTTTGTCGGCGCAGTCGAGTTCCTCGCCAACAAGGCAAGCATCACCCTTCGCTACACCGACAAGAGCGAGGGTGCCGACCGGGCCAGGAAGACGAAGCTGCACGACGCCATCGGCGTTGCCGTCGAGTGGTACCACCAGCGCCTGTTGAGCGGTGCCGATGCGGCGCCGGCCCGTAGTTACCTTCGCCAGCGCGGCTTCGACGGCGACACCGTCCGTCACTACAAGATCGGCTGGGCGCCCGACAACTGGGACGAGCTGGCCAAGCACCTAAAGCTCTCGGGCGATGATCTGAAAGACAGCGGGCTTGGATTCGTCAATAGCCGGGGCCGCCAACAAGACGCGTTCAGGGCCAGAGTGCTGTTCCCGATCTTCGATGCTCAAGGCCGAGCGATGGGCTTTGGCGGTCGCATTCTGCCAGGCGCCGATGGTCCCAAGTACAAGAACTCAATCGACTCGGTTGTCTATTCGAAGAGCAGGGTTCTTTACGGCCTCAATTGGGCCAAGACTGACATCGTGGCTGACGACGAGGTCATCGTCTGCGAGGGCTACACCGACGTAATTGGGTTCGCCCGCGCTGGGCAGGGCCGAGCTGTTGCCACGTGCGGCACAGCGCTCACCGAAGACCACGTGAAGCTCTTGCGTAGGTTTGCCAGGCGGGTTGTCCTCGCGTTCGATGCTGATGCGGCTGGCCAAAACGCGGCAGCTCGGTTCTACGAGTGGGAAAAGGCGCACGACCTCGATGTCGTCGTGGCTGATCTGCCCGATGGTGTCGACCCTGGCGAGCTGGCCCAAAGCGATCCCGAGAGGCTTGCCGAGGCCGTGAAGAACGCCCAGAGTTTCCTCGGCTTTCGAGTACAGCGTGCCCTTGCGGCCGGCGATATGAGAACTGCCGAAGGCAGAGCCAAAACCGCTGAGCGGGCACTTGAACTCGTCCAAGAACATCCCGATCCGCTCGTCAGAGACCAATATGTGATGAACATTGCGAGTCATTGCCGGGTCAACGCCGATCTGCTGCGCCAACAGCTGCGGTCAAATCCTCAACAACGAGCAAACCGACAAAGCGCTGCGGTGCCTCGAGGCACCACGAAATCTCGACAGAGCGTGGAGCGCGAGGTGCTGAAGCAGCTCATCCACGGCCAAGACGAGATTCGTTCACTCGTTCCCATCGAGTTGTTCAACGAAGCGATGAGCATCGCCGCCTATGAGGCGATCGCGCAGACGAATAGCGTGGCTGAGGCTGTTGAGCAAACCGACGCAGAAACCGCTGACCTCCTCATCCAGCTCTCGGTCGAAGACCCTGGTCCCGATGTTGCGATTGTCGCCGCATTGATGTGGAAAGCTTTCCTGCAACGCCAACTCGAAGACCTTGCGTACCAGCGAAGCACGATGGACGCTGGTGCCGACATGACCGTATTCGCCGAGATGGTGGCCAACGAATCCTGGTATCGACGGCAGCTTGGCGAGTTTGAGGATCTGGATAACCGGGCGCGAACAGGCTCCGCGGTGCAAGGCTTGCTAAGTTGGATCAATCAGAGTTCCCCCGACTCCACAACCGACCAGGAACAGCAGGAGGTGACGTGACCGATCCGCTATCGATCGACCTCGCCGCGTCGGCTCCGAACGAGGCCTTCTCGCCAGAGCACCGCGACCGGTTGGTCTTGCGGGCAAGGGGCGGTCGCCCACTAACCCCAGACGACGTTGTCGCCGTAATGCGCCGCGTCGAACTCACCCCCGACGTGCTTTCTGAAGTTCGCGACTTCCTGGGCGAACAGAACATCCCATTCGACGAAGAAGTCATCGAAGATCCGCCAGACGAAGACGACGAGTATGGCCGGGCCCGCCGCAGCAAAGCCGAAGATGCGGTAGCAGTCGCAGCAACGGCGATGGCTCGGGCGAGCGGATCTTCTGACCCCGTCCGGATGTACCTGAAAGAAATCGGCAAAGTCCCGCTCCTCACTGCGGCCCAAGAAGTGCAGATTGCTCGACGCATCGAGGCCGGAAGCATCTCGGCCGCCGAGGTCACCCAACTCATCGCCGATGAGAAATGGCACGATCTCGATCGGAAGGCGCAGGTCAAACTGCGCCGCTCGCTCTCAGACGGCAAACGGGCGAGAGCCGAACTGACCTCTGCGAACCTGCGGCTCGTCGTCTCTATTGCCAAGCGTTACATCGGTCGTGGCGTGCCGATTCTCGACCTAATCCAAGAAGGAAATCTTGGGTTAATGAGGGCAGTCGAGAAGTTCGACCACACAAAGGGATTCAAATTCTCGACATACGCCACCTGGTGGATTCGGCAGGCGATCACACGAGCTATCGCTGACCAGTCACGGACTATCCGAGTTCCAGTTCACATGGTTGAGTCAATCAACAAGGTCGTGCGGGCTCAACGGTCGATGATGCAGCGATTGGAACGTGAGCCGACGCTGGCCGAACTCGCGGTCGAAGTAGACATACCAGAAGAGAAGGTCGCCGAGATCCTTCGGGTCTCCCAGCAAGATCCGTTGTCGCTCGATACACCAATTGGTGATGAAGACGACACCTCGATGGCCGACTTCATTCCCGACAAGGCGGCTGCGCCGCTCGACATCGCGGCGCGCCACTTGCTCGAAGAGACGATCAAAGGTGTGCTCGACGAACTGTCCGATCGAGAGGCCGAGGTAGTCAGGCTGCGCTTTGGCCTCGATGATGGACGCCCACGCACGCTTGAAGAGGTCGGGAAGGCGTTTGGCGTGACCCGAGAACGAATTCGCCAGATTGAGTCAAAAACACTGGCCAAGCTGCGCCACCCGCTACGCAGTGACCGACTTCGAGATTATCTGGACTAGCGAACACCGCATTCATCGAGTTCCGCTTGCAAAAATGGAGTCGACCGACGAATCGTTTGCTATCCTCCAACAGTCCTTCCGGGGTAGCTCAGCTGGCAGAGCGTCTGACTGTTAATCAGAATGTCGTGGGTTCGAACCCCACCCCCGGAGCAAGAAAACTCGCTGTTGGCCGCATCGCTTTAGTCAGGTGCAGCCGCAGCGATTTGTTCGTCCGAGTAGCCAAGTTCGGCAAGCACCTCTTGCGTGTGCTGCCCAATCTTTGGGGCGTGGCGTCGAACTACGCTTGGTGACGACGCGAACGTCACAGGATCCTTGACGACTTGATAAGTCCCTTCGGTCGGGTGCGTCTGGGTCGTCAGCAATCCAACTGCGTTGAAATGCGGATCGTCACCGATGTGTTCCAGCTCGACGATTGGGGCTCCCGGAATTGAGTACTCGTCGCACAGATCCATCCATTCCGCCGTTGACTTCGTCCGCACCATCTCGTCAAGAATTGCGTAGAGCTCGTCGACGTTGTCGATTCGCACATTGACGTCACAAAACCTCGGATCGGCAGCCAGCTCTGGGCGGCCCATGATGGCAAAGAAGTCTCGATAGTTCTTGTTCGTGTATGGCAGCACACAAACCCAGCCATCCAAGGTGCGGCGGGGGCGCCGATGCTTGGTCAACAGCCGCTGATAGCTAAAGGGCTCTTCTTTCGGAATGAGCGTGTGGCCGTTGAGGTGCTCAACCAGATTGAAGGCGGCAAGCGCCTCTGCCATCGGGACCTCGACGTGGTCGCCTTCGCCGGTGACGGCCCGACGATAAAGGGCGGCCATTGTTGCGTATGCGATGTGTAGGCCGGTGACCTTGTCGGCGATGATGCTGGGCATGTAGGCCGGTTCGTCGCCCATCCAGCCGAACATTGAGGCCAAACCGGAGGCGGCCTGGATCACGTCGTCGTATGCGGCTTTTGCGGCGTATGGGCCGTCGCTGCCAAACCCGTTGGCGCTCACGTAGACAATGCTGGGCGCAACAGCGCGAATGGCCTCGTATGACAACCCAAGGCGATCAATAGCGGCCGCTCGCATGTTGGTCACAAAGACGTCGCACGTGACCGCAAGGTCGAGCATTGCCTGCTTACCCGCCTCGGATTTCAGATCGAGCACAATGCTTCGCTTATTGCGATTCAGGTTGAGGGTGAAGCCGCTCATGCCCTCTGACCGTTTTGGTACAAAGCTACGCATGAAGTCGCCTTCGGCCGGCTCCACCTTGATCACCTCAGCCCCCAGATCGCCCATGATCCGGGTTGCCATTGGGCCCATTACGACACTGGTAAGGTCGAGGACCCTGACTCCGTCTAGCGGGCGAGGTTTCACTGCGGCATCAGACATATCTGACACGTTACGTCCGATGCGGCGGTTGACGTAAGTTGGGCCACAATGCGCTACCGTGCATGCGTTCCGGGGCCCGTAGCTCAGTGGTTAGAGCAGGCGACTCATAATCGCTCGGTCGTGGGTTCGATACCCACCGGGCCCACGGGAACGCTTCGCGTTCCACCGCCTTTCGGCGCTGCGCGCCGAAACGCTCAGTCTTGGGTAACAGCGCATCCCGATGGTGTCAGGTACTAGCGCACCTTCGACCGGCATCAGTTGCGGAGGGTTATTGTCACCCGTTACTGCGAGCCACACGTCTGTCTCTGTAAAGGACGTCGACGACCACGTCGACATCGAAACTAGAGGAGACAATCATGCAAACCAAGCGAGTTCTCATCGCAGGGGCGATCGCAGTTGCCGGGCTGGCAATTGGGGCCACACCAGCAGCGGCCGACCACGATCACTATGTGTTGACACCTAACGGCAAGTGCCACCAAGTAGCCGCAGGGCAAACCGGCATCGCCGATGCCGGTCACGGCGGATTTCACAAGTTTCACGTCAACGTTCATGTCGGTGCGACAGAAACACCAGATCGCGACCCGAACCCTGATTCGCTCGGCGATGGGAAGGCCAACGTCCAGGTATTCAAGGCGGGGCCCGCTCCAGCCGTATGTGACGGCAACTGACTCCGTCTCGGGAGCACCAACACAACCGCAGCTAGCGCGGCGTTAGCGGGCGATCGGGGGTCGGCGTCTCGGCGAGTTCGAGGATCTTCTGAAGCGTCTTTCGGCGTTTCAGACGTTGAGGCGCCGGCGTCATGGCCCGGATCGCGCCGTTTACCTGTTCGCGTGTCAGGGCGAGAGGCGCCAACGCGGAGGGGACAAGCGCAATGACGCTATTGCGCCATCGCCTACTGAACACGTTCTTCGAGACAAATGGCGTCAGCAAGGCCACTGTGAGCGAAAGCACCGACGCGTAGGTGAAGACGCTGAAGTGCGTAGCGAGAAGACCTGCAAAAAAGAAGCTAAACGCGCCGACCGCGAACAGAGAATGCTTTGCGATCGAACGGTTCATACGGTCAACAGGAATCTCAAGCGCCGAATTCAGGGCGATGAGAGACTCGATGAGCAAGGCAGTCCGAGTCTCGACCGACACGAGCGAGCTATCGCTTTTAATTAGCTTCTCGACTTCGAGACGTTCGTGCCACCGCTCAGCAACCGTTGTCGACTCGATCTGCTGAATGTCGACTGGTCGCTGCACGGCGCAGGCAAAGGGGCTACGCAGGATGTGAGTCGATAGTTTGCCGTTCGGCAAAGAGGCAGGGTCCATTTTCGTATCGACGCGAGGTCGGACAATCTCGAACGCATGAATGCCGCGATGGAGCGGGCAGTAGCCGTCGGCTACCGCGAGCGCGTCCGGGCTCAGTTCCATTTGGTCATGCGACAGCGGCACGTCCGTCCTTTCGCTCCTTGTATAGATGTCGGCAAAGGTCCCGGAAACTTGAGCTAGAAGGCCCACGAGAGGCCCATGACCAGGAGGAACGACGGCCTCTGGAAGCGATCTACGGGCGCACGGCAATCGTTGGTTGAGTTGGCTGCGTTGGTTGAGGCGGTTGAGTTATTTGAGTAGTGGTAGCTGCGTCAGTCGTAGTGGGCTTTGCCGTGGTGGTTGGCTTCGCGGTGGTTGTCGGCTTTGCCGTCGTCGTCGGTTTCGCAGTTGTGGTCGGCTTTGCGGTGGTTGTCGGCTTTGCCGTCGTGGTTGGCTTTACCGTCGTCGGTACGGGAGGCGGTGCAGTCGTCTTCGTTGGCGCAGGCGGCTGAGTCGTCCGGGGAGCCTGGGCCGTCAGGGTCGTGGCTGGAGCGACGGTCACGATCGTTGGCGCCGGTTGCTCGGTAGTTGACGTTGGGAGGCTAGCCAGCGTCACTTTTCCGGCCACTTCGGCCTTCTGGCCTGTTGTCGTTGGGGACGGTTCAGACGGCGTCGCGGGAGGCGCGATCGCCTCGACTCGTGCCGCACGATCGGCGGCCTCAATCGCATTCGTTTCGACGATGTAGCGTGCCACGATCGCAACTTGGAAGACGGCGCAAAACAGCAATACCAAGAGAAACCGATGTCGTCGCAAATGGTACCTGACCTGTCGAACGCCGCCTTTGGACACAGCTAGCCCAACAACCCTGATACTAAGGTCTGGGCTGCGGCTTGCACTTCAGCGAGATGCTCGGCGCCCTTAAACGATTCGGCATAGATCTTGTAGACGTCTTCGGTGCCAGAAGGCCGCGCTGCGAACCAGGCACTCTCGGTTGTTACCTTCAGACCGCCGATGCCAGCCCCGTTGCCAGGAGCGGCGGTCAGCTTGGCAACGATTGGTTCGCCCGCCAGTGAGTCATCCTTCACCTGTTCAGGGGAAAGGGCGGCCAGCACGGCCTTCTGCGATCGATTCGCAGGAGCATCAATTCTGGCATAGGCGGGTGATCCGAACCTCGCCTCAAGCTCGCGGTATCGCTGGCTCGGGCTTTGTCCGGTCTTGGCTTGGATCTCGGCCGCCAGGAGACAGAGGATCAACCCATCTTTGTCTGTGGTCCAAGTGGTCCCATCAAGGCGAAGGAACGACGCGCCCGCTGACTCTTCGCCGCCGAACCCGACTGAGCCGTCGAGCAAGCCAGGGACGAACCACTTGAAGCCAACCGGCACCTCAATCAGTCGACGACCATGGCTGGCCACGACCCGGTCGATCATCGACGACGAGACGAGCGTCTTGCCGATGGCGACGCTTGTGTTCCACTCGGGCCGGTTTGCCAACAGGTAGTCGATGGCGACCGCGAGGAAGTGATTGGGATTCATCAATCCGCCATCCGGTGTCACAATGCCGTGGCGATCGGCGTCGGCGTCATTACCGGTCGAGATGTCGAAGGCGCCGCGGTTGTCGATCAGCGAGGCCATCGCATTTGGTGAGGAGCAATCCATCCGGATCTTGCCGTCCCAGTCGAGGGTCATGAACCGCCACGTTGGGTCGACCTTAGGATTGATCACCGTGAGATCGAGGTTGTAGTGAGTTGCGATCGCACCCCAGTAGTCGACAGCCGCGCCGCCGAGAGGGTCGGCTCCAATCTTGACGCCGGCATCTCGAATCGCGTCCATGTCGATTACCGACCCGAGATCGCTAACGTACGCCGCCATGTAATCGTGCCGAATCGTTGTCGGTAATTCGGACGCTGCCGCCAGGGCCATGCGCTTGACCCCAGCGTTGCCAGCTTCAAGAAGCGTGTTGGCTCGGTCGGCGATCCAACCGGTGGCGTCAGCATCTGCCGGTCCGCCATGGGGAGGGTTGTACTTGATGCCGCCATCGGTCGGCGGATTGTGTGACGGCGTCACCACGATGCCGTCTGAGCCGGGATGGGCGAGGATCGCGTGTGAAACGGCTGGCGTTGGCGTGAACCGGCCCGCGTTGTCGATCATTACGGAAACACCGTTCGCCGCTAAGACTTCAAGCGCGGTGTTCCACGCCGGCTCTGAGAGCGCGTGCGTATCTCGCCCCAGGAAGAGCGGTCCGACTATCGCTTGCCCTGTTCGATAGTCGACGATTGCTTGCGTCGTCGCGGCGATGTGGGAATCGTTGAAGGATCCATCGACACTCTTGCCTCGATGTCCCGACGTCCCAAAGGCGACGCGGTTCGCGATGTTCGTCATATCGGGCACTATTGAGTAGTACGAAGTGACGAGGTGGACCACGTCAACCAGGTCTTCGTCGCTAGCAGTTTGTCCGGCTCTCGGGTGAATCATGGACACACTGTAATCCGCTGCGGCTTCTCACAATGACAGTCTCGTTGTGTGCTCCTAAAGTATTGCGGTGTCTTCTTCTCCTGGTCTTTACGATTCACTCGCGCTCGGGTTCGCTGGTCGACGCTCGAGTCCGTGGTTAATTGACCAGGCCGGGGGCGTTGTCACATACCAGGAGTTGGAAGATCGCAGTGCTGCGGTCGCAGCCGCCTTGATTGGGTTAGGCGTGGCTAAGGGCGACCGCGTCTGCGTCCATATCGACAAATCGGCGGCGGCGCTCGTCGCTTACTTCGGTGTACTCCGTGCTGGCGCCGTCTACCTTCCGCTCAACGTTGCCTACCAAGCCGATGAGGTCGGGTATTTCCTTGGCGACGCGAGGCCGATGGTGGCGATTGGGCGATCGGCCGACGACCCTTGGTTCAGCGATGTTGCCGCCCGGGCTGGGGTACCGCACACGTTTGTTCTCGATGCCGATGACACGGGCAGCTGGATCGATCTGGTGAGCGGCGCTGCTCCCGGGCCGCTCGATGTAGATGTCAGCGGCGATGACCCTGCCGCCATCCTCTACACGTCTGGCACCACGGGACGTTCGAAGGGTGCAGTGATCACGCACAATAATCTGGTCGCCAACGCCCGCTCGCTTCACGAGGTGTGGGGGTTCTGTGACGATGACGTTTTGCTGCACGCCCTACCGATCTTCCATGTTCATGGCCTCTTTGTCTCGCTGCATCCGTCGATGCTGAGCGGAATCCCCATCCGATTGCACAGCCGTTTTGACGCAGCGGCCGTCGTTGAAGATCTCCCAAACGCCACGGTGTTCATGGGCGTGCCGACGATGTATACGCGTTTGCTGGCAACGCCCGGCTTTGATGCGGCAGGATGCTCGACGATCCGATTGTTCACGGCCGGCTCGGCCCCTCTGCTGCCCGAGACCTTTCACGCCGTCGAGAGCCAAACCGGACACAAAGTCGTCGAGCGGTATGGAATGACCGAAACCGGCATCATCACATCCAACCTTTTCGACGGTGACCGTAAAGTCGGCACCGTCGGGCCAAGCCTCCCAGGGGTCGAGGTTCGCATTGCCGACGAAAATGACGTCCCGGTTGTCATCGGCGAGGTAGGTGGAGTTCAACTCCGTGGCGACAACGTATTCATTGGCTATTGGCAGCTGCCAGAAAAGACGGCCAGTGAGTTCACCTCCGATGGCTGGTTCCGGACCGGTGATATTGGATCGTTAGACGACGATGGCTTTGTGAATCTCGTCGGCCGCTCGAAAGACCTCGTTATCAGCGGTGGGTTCAACGTGTACCCCAAAGAAATCGAGATGCTCATCGACGAGCTTCCTGGCGTTGTCGAGTCGGCTGTGATCGGCGTCTACCATGCTGACTTCGGTGAAGCAGTGGTCGCACTTGTGGTCGCTGACCGTGCCGTGGATGAGCAGAGCGTGATCGACAAACTGAAATCTGAGCTCGCATCGTTCAAGGTGCCGAAGGCCGTGCGCCGGCTAGACGAGTTGCCGCGGAACGCGATGGGCAAGGTGCAGAAGAACCTGCTGCGCGAACAATACGATCACCTCTTCCGAGGCTGACGTTCGCAATCGTGCAAGGAGCCCAACTCTGTGGCACTCTCTCGCTAACGACAAAGGGAGTGCGCATGCCAACGATCACCAGCGCTGACGGCTACGAGTTCGACGCATACGAGGTAGTACCTCCGGATGCGACTGCCGGGATCATCGTGATCCAAGAGATTTTCGGAGTCAACGAGCACATTCGATCGGTTGTTGATCGATTCGCCGACGCCGGATACCACTCGATTGCTCCCGCCGTATTCGACCGAGCGGAGCGAGGCGTCGAACTCGGATACGACGAAGCTGGCATTGGCAAGGGAATCGAACTCGCGACGGCGCTCAACCCAGACAACACCATGGCCGACATCGCCGCCTGCATCGACCGGCTCTCGGCCACGGGACCAGTTGGCATCGTCGGCTACTGCTTCGGGGGCACGATGGCCTGGCTCGCATCGGCGCGGCTTCCAGTCGCCGCTGCTGTCGGCTACTACGGCGGCGGCATAGCGGGAATGGCCGATCTGCAGCCACGCGTTCCAACGATGCTTCATTTTGGCGCGTTGGACGGTCACATCCCAGCGTCAGATGTGGCCAAGATCCGAGCCGCTCATCCTGACTTGCCAATCCATGTCTACGACGCCGATCACGGGTTCCACTGCGATGCACGCGGCTCATACAACGAGCTAGCGGCAACCGAGGCGAGCGCAGCCACGATGGCGTTCTTCGCCGAGCATCTACGAGCCTAAGTTCATTCGTGACTAGTCAGCGCTGCCCGTTCTGCTGACAACCGTGATGACTAACTTTGCTACTTCGTTATGGCTGAGACCGGTGGTGTCGACCTGGCGGAACCGGTTGTAGCAGGAGGCTCGCTCTGCCAGCAGTCTTCCGATTGTTGCCGCCGCGTCTGGGCCCTGGAGCAGCGGCCTGGTTCCTGGCCGACGAGAAACCCGTTTGAGGATTGTTTCGGGAGTGGCGCACAAGCAGACGATGATGCCGTGACGGCCCAATGTGGTCACGTTGTGTTCGTTCAGGAGAGTTCCGCCGCCGGTGGCAATTACGAGCTTGGGGAGCTCGGCGAGCTCAGCGGCAACGATGCGCTCGAATGATCGAAACGTCTGCTCGCCTCGATCAGCGAAGATCGTGGGAATTGGTCCCCAACGGTCTTCGATAATTCGATCGGTGTCGACGAAGGCATAGCCAAGCGCTTGCGCAATGAAACGGCCGACGGAGGTCTTGCCGGTTCCGCTAAAGCCGGTTAGGACGACGTTCGGCTCGCGCTTGGGCTGGGGGGCTGGTGAAGGTTCCATGGGCTGCAGACTGAGTCTGAAACAACAGACTAACAATCTGCTGCATTCGAACGCTGTCGGAGCGACGATTAGGGTCTTCGAAATGGATCAGCCCCGCACGGAATCCCCATACCCCGAGTCAACGTGGAAGCCCGAGATCGATGACCTGCATCGGCGCGAACGGCTAGCGGAAGCGCTTGGCGGAACAGAGAAGGTCGAGCGTCAGCACCACTTCGGCAAGCTAACCGTTCGAGAACGTGTCGCTGAGTTCGTCGATGAAGGCAGCTTCTGGGAAATCGGAAAAACGGCAGGGATGGCCACGTATGACAGCGAGGGAACGCTTGTCGAATTCACGCCGTCGAACTTCGTCTTCGGATTGGCTGAACTGGAAGGCAGGCCCGTGGTGATCTCGGGCGACGACTTCACTGTTCGCGGCGGGTCAAACGATGCTTCGATCTCGGCCAAGCGGGAGGCATCTGAGGACATTGCCCTCGAAATGAGGCTTCCCCATGTCCGTCTGGTCGATGGCATGGCGGGCGGCGGGTCGGTCAAAACAATCGAACAGTCGGGACGAACCTACATCCCGGTGCTTGCGGGGTGGCATACCGTGCTCGACCATCTGAACGTCGCTCCGTCAGTAGCCCTTGCGCTCGGGTCGGTGGCGGGCTTTGGTGCGCTTCGCGTTGCGTCGGCTCACTATTGCGTCATCGTGCAGGACACGGCCCAGATGATGATCGCGGGACCAGCGCTCGTCGAGCAGGCCGCGCTCGGGTCGGTCACAAAGGAGGAGCTTGGTTCTGCTTCAATCCATAGCCAAAACGGAGCAGTAGACGACGTTGTGGCTTCCGAATCCGAAGCATTCGAGCGGGCCTTGCAGTTCTTGTCGTATCTACCGACGAGTGTCGACGAGCTTCCAGCGATTGAAGACTGGGGCGACGATTCCGATCGTCGCGATGACGTGCTGCTCGACATCGTGCCTCGTGAGCCGCGGCAGGCATATGACATGCGGGCCATAATCAGTTCTGTCTTTGACCATGACAGTTTCTTCGAGATTGGCCGTTCTTGGGGCACTTCGATAATTGGTGGCTTTGCCAGACTCGACGGAATCCCGGTTGCCGTCTACGCCGAAGATCCCCGGATCTATGGAGGCGGCTGGACGGCCGACTCGTGTCGCAAACTCATCAGACTGCTCGACCTTGCAACGCTGTTTCATCTACCGGTCGTGCACCTTGAAGACTGTCCTGGCTTCCTTATCGGCAAAGAAGCCGAAGAAGCAGCGACGATTCGGTACGGGGCAGTCGTCCTTGCTGCGTTGCATCAACTTGCGACCCCGTATTGCACCGTCGTGGTTAGGAAGGCGTTTGGCGTTGCTGGCGCGTCAAACCGAAAGCCAGGGACACGTAGCTTTCGGCTGGCATGGCCATCCGGCGATTGGGGGTCGCTACCAATCGAAGGCGGACTCGAGGTTGCGTACAAAGCCGAGCTTGCCGAATCCGATGATCCTGATGGTTTGAAGGCAATGATCACCGAACGGCTCAACAAGGTTCGATCACCACATCGGTCGGCGGAGTTCTTCGAGATCGAACAAGTTATTGACCCGCGAGATACCAGACCGATGCTCTGTGACTGGGCGCGTCTTGCCCGCAGGACCTTGACCCCCGGTACGCGAACCTTTGGATGGCGCCCGTAACGGGGGACTACCCAGTGATACTCGGTGCGAGTTCGTGGAGACGATGAAGCGCCCCAATCATGATCTTCTTGGCGATGGATGGATTCTGATCAATCAGAGAGAGGAACTCCCTGCGATTGAGCACTTCAGCCTCGATATCAGTATCGGCCGTCACACTCGCCGTCCGGGGAATGCTCGCAACAACTGCCATCTCGCCGACAACATCGCCAGGGCCGATACTTGCTACCACGCGTCCGCCGCGCCGAACGGTGCCTCGTCCGCTGAGAATGATGAATGCCTCTAGACCGGCATCTCCCTCAGAAATGAACGTTTTCCCCGCGGGGAGCGTGATCTGACTCATGAGCTTGCGGATCTTGTTTCGTTCAGCCTTTGAGAGCCCCGAGAATATGTCGAGGCGAGCGAGGACATCGATAACAGCGGTCATTGTGCTCCTTGGGTGACGTTGGCCAGAGCCTAGATGACAAGTGGAGACGTTGCTTGACGACTTGACGACCAATGCTGGTCGGCTCGAACAAGGCGTTATCGTGCTGCCTCATGACGACGCTCGCTGATGAGATTGATACCGCCCTCGCTCACGTCGAGAAGCCATCGTCGTCGCGTCTCGCCGTAAAGGTGTCTCGCGATGCAGAACGCCAGATTCGAGGCGGACACCCGTGGGTCTTCGATCGAGCGATCTCGTCGATTAGCGACGGTGGTACGTCTGGCGACCTTGCTGTTGTGTTTGATCATGATCGTGCGTTCTGCGCGATCGGACTTTACGACCCTGACTCACCAATCAGGCTCAAAATTCTTCACCAGGGCAAACCGGCAACTATTGACGACTCATTTTGGGCCGCTCGAGCGCGTGAAGCCCACGATCGCAGAGCCTCTCTCTTCGCCGACCGTAGAACGACCGGATTCCGGCTTATCAACGGCGAGAACGACGGCTTTCCTGGCCTTGTAGCTGATCTATACGCAACCACGCTTGTAGTGAAGGTGTACTCCAGCGCATGGTTTCCTCATCTTGCCAGCGTGCTGCGCGCCGTTCTCGACACGTTAGGCGAAGCTGGTTGTACGAGAGTCGTGCTTCGACTCTCGCGGGCTGTTCTTCCTGATGCGCCCGACTCGCTGCACGACGGCTCAGTTCTCGCGGGCGAACACCTAGAAGGAGTCGTCGAGTTTCTCGAGAATGGCCTTCGTTTCAATGCCGATGTGCTCGTTGGGCAGAAGACTGGCTACTTCCTCGACCAGCGCGACAACCGCAAGTTGGCCGCTGAGTATGCGAAGGGCGCCGACGTGCTCGACGTATTCTCGTGCTCGGGAGGCTTCAGCATCACGGCCGCCGCCGCTGGGGCCAAAAGCGTGCATAGCGTCGATATCAGCCCTCACGCGATCAAGGAAGTCTTTGATAATCGCCGGCTCAACATCGAGAATCCGAAGGTTGAGGCCTGCCATTTCGACTCGACCGTCGGCGACGCGTTCGAGATCCTCGAAGGATTCGCTCGAGAAGGGCGACAATTCGACCTCGTCATCATCGATCCTCCCTCGTTCGCGAGCAAGAAGCGACACATCGACAATGCGGTGATCGCCTATAAACGGCTAGCTGGCCTTGGCGCTCGGGTGACGAAGCCGGGGGGCATGATGTTGCAGGCCTCGTGCTCGAGCCGTGTTACCACCGACGTGTTCCGTGACGCAGTTCGTCAAGGCGCATCAGCCGCAGGCTACGAGTTCTCGTTCGATCGATATAGCGATCACGGAATCGACCATCCCGTCTCGTTTCCTGAAGGATCGTATTTGAAGGCCGCTGCTGGCCGGCCGCGGCGGCGCCCGCGTCGACGCTGACATACCCGAGAGTTCGACACCTCCGGCCTCGTCGGCTAAAACCCCCAAATGAACCTTGGTCCAGAGTTTTGGGCGAGCGTCGACTCCGTCGCTCGCCAAGCTGATGCAAGGTCGGCCGAGATTGAAGAACTCCGTCGCCTTCCGACTGACCTTGCCGAGGCCTTTATTGACACTGGTGTCTTCAAGATGTGGGTACCCGGCGCCTATGGAGGAGCCCAGGCCAGCGTCGGCGAAGCGCTCGACGCAATAGAACGAACGGCCTACTGGGATGGTGCTTCGGGGTGGTCGGTCATGATCGCAAACACCACTGCTCTCAACTCCGGCTACCTGCCGCCACGCTACGGCCAAGAAATTTTCGGCGATCCACGAAGCGTTGCTTGCGGGTATGGCATGCCTGCTGGCGTTGGCAGGGCGGTCGATGGAGGCATCGTCGTGAGTGGTCGCTGGCAATGGGGCTCAGGATCAAGCTTCAGCACCTCGATTGGCGGCGGCGTCCGCATCGTTGAGCCGAATGACGACGGCGTCGACAAGACCGTGAAAGCGCCGTTCGTGTTCTTCGATAGAGCCGACGTCGAGCTCCTCGACACGTGGCATGTCGCGGGCCTGAAAGGTACAGGGTCTGGCGATTACACAGTGAGTGATGCGTTTGTGCCCGAAGGCAGATGGGTGTCCTTCGTCGACTCACCAGAGCCTGTGGTTGACAGTCCGCTCTACCGATTCTCATTCTTGGGCGCACTCGGCCTCGGGGTCTCGATGGTGGCCGTCGGTCTCGCCCGGCGGGCAGTTGATGAGCTGGTCGCCCTTGCGGCCAAGGTGCCCGCTGGTTCGTCAAAGGGCCTCGGCGAACGAGCTCCGGTGCAGGCCGATCTGGCTGCGGCGGAAGCTGCGTATCGCTCCGCTCGAGCGCTTGTTGATGACACCGTCGGCCGCTGTTGGGATGAAGCAGCACAAACCGGGACCATGGCCGACGAGAGCAAGCGTCTCCTGCGTCTCGCCGCCAACAACGCGGTCGAGCGCGCGGCCTTCGCCATTGACCTTTGTTACACAAATGGCGGCGGCTCAGCCGCCTACCTGTCGAGCCCCCTCCAACGAGTGTTTCGTGACGTCCATGTCGCAACTCAACATGGCATGGTTGCTCCAAGACTTATGGAGCCACTTGGGCGAATGAAGTTCGGGTTGCCGACGTCGACCGCCCAGTTCTGACCTAGGTCGTCTGCTTCGATCCTTTGAGCGATTTCTCCCGATGGCACCATCTGAGGCGTGAGCCGGGCCAGACTGTCCACTCGGACGAATCTGAGGATGAAATGACCGCTGTGGAAACGAAGCCGGCGACCCCAGGGGACTCTGGGATAAGAAACGCCATCTTGGGTGGCGTCGGCGTGTTGCTTGTGCTCGGCATTCTGATTATTTTGGCTCGCCCGGCCAATGCGCCAGACGACTTGTCGCCGCTCGCAGCTATCGTGCTCGGGCTAGTAGAAGGACTCACCGAGTATCTTCCTGTGAGCTCGACCGGCCACCTACTGGTCACCAACGAACTTCTCGGACTTGGCGGCACAACGGAGGCCGACCTCGCCCTCGAGACCTATGCCATTTGCATCCAGCTCGGCGCCATCATGGCCGTGATCCTCTTGTATCGAAATCGCCTCCGTCAGATGCTGCGTGGGCTCTTCGGCAACGATGACGATGGCAAGCAGTTGTTGCTTGCGTCGATTGCTGCATTCATTCCGACAGTCGTAATCGCGCTCGCCCTTAAAGACCCGATTAGAGACAACCTGTTCGGACCAACCACCATCGCGACAACCTGGTTCATCGGTGGCCTCGCGATCCTGTGGCTGGCCCGCAGAGGCACCTTTAGTCGCGCCGGCGCGGCCTTGACAGAGATTACGATCCGCCAGGCCGTCATCATTGGCGTCGCCCAATCGATTGCGCTGCTGCCGGGGACCTCGCGTTCACTCATTACGATCGTGGCTGCTGTCATGGTTGGCCTATCCCTCGCCGCCGCAGTCGAATTCAGCTTCCTGCTCGGTCTCGCCACGCTGACCGCAGCCACCTTGTACGAAGCGAAGGACAACGGCGGCACGTTGATCGACACTTTTGGCTATACGGCACCGCTGATAGGTCTCGTCGTCGCGTTTGTCTCGGCCGCAGTCGCGGTCAAATGGATGGTTGCCTGGCTCGAGCAGCGAGGCTTTGAGCTTTTCGGTTGGTACCGGATCGTCATTGGCGTTGCGGCCGGAATAGCGATTGCCACCGGCGCTTTGGCCGGGTAGCTATTTCTGCGTACCGACTTTCAACTCACTGAACGGCAGGTCTTTATCGACGCTTGGCTCCCTCGGGAGGCCGAGGACACGATCGCCAATGATGTTGCGCTGAATCTCGTCGGTACCACCCGCGATCGTCGACGAGTAAGTGGTCAGGATCGACTTCGCCGCTCTCTGTTGTGGCGAGCCGTTCTCCTCCCAGGCCATGACGTCAGTGCCAAACACCGCTGGAATCACCGTGCGCAGTCGCTTCGCAATTGTCGCTCCATGCAACTTGCCCAATGAGCCGCCTGGCCCCGGAGTCTTGCCCGCCTTCATTTCGGCGCGGGTGCGCATGGAAACAAGCGATTTCGCCGCTTCTTGGGAGTAGACCCACATGAGCTCTTGGCGCACCATCGGGTCGTCCCACGTGCCTTTGACCTTGGCCTGGCCGATGAGCCACTTCGCATTCGGGGTCTTGATGCCACTCGTGGAGCCGGTGCCGATAGCGACACGCTCGTACATGAGCATCGAAGTAGCAAGGCGCCAGCCTTCGTTGAGCGGCCCGATCTGCCAAGAATTCGGAATACGGACATCGGTGAAGAAAACTTCGTTGAAGTGCTGGCCGCCGTCAATCTGATTAATTGCTCGAATCTCGACACCAGGCGCCCGCATGTCGACCTTGAACATCGAGATGCCTTGGTGCTTGGGGCGAGACGGATCTGTTCGTGCGATCAGAATGCCAAAATCTGATTCGTGAGCAAGCGTTGTCCAGACCTTCTGACCATTGATTGTCCACTCGTCGCCGTCAAGTTCGGCCTTCGTTTGCAGGCTTGCAACATCAGAGCCGGCTCCTGGTTCGGAGAACATCTGGCACCAAATCTCTTCGGCCGAGATCATCTTGGCAAGGTGTTCGTTCTGCATCTCCTCTGAGCCGTACTCGGCGACCATCGGAGTGCACATGCCGTGCGTGATGGTGAGCTGTGGGGTCATGTCAGGGAAGTTGCTGTATTCCTCTCGCCAGATGCGATCGTAGGTGCGGGTCAGACCTTGGCCACCGAAATCTTTGGAGTAGGTCAAGCCAGCCAAGCCAGCCTCGAACACCTTGAGCTGGAAGGCCCTGGCCTGGGCGACTGATTGCGAACTCCGTGGGTCGTCGCCGTCGATAACCAGCCCGGTTGCGTGCTCGGACAGAAAGGCCTGGCAGCGTTTACGGAAGGCCTGCTCTTCGTCTGGTGTGATTGTTTCGGTGTCGGTGCTCAAGATGCTCCTTGAATCGAGGGGGTGAATGTGGCTTCGAGGTGTTTGACGCCGTGAATGAACGCTGACTGCAGTAGATCGGGCTCGCCTGTCGCCCTAATGTCTGGGATTTGTTTAAACAGCTCACGGAACATCACGATGATTTCGCGGCGGGCGAGGTGGGCGCCGAGGCAGAAATGAGGCCCTGGGGCCCCGAAACCGACGTGGGGATTCGGCGAGCGACGGACATCGAACTTCTGAGGATCGACGAAGACGCTTTCGTCTCGATTCGCCGCCAAGTAGAACATGCAGAGCTTGTCACCCTTCTTGATGTCTTGGCCGCCGAGGACCACATCTTCAAGCGCAGTGCGCCTCATGTAGGTGACCGGGCTGGCGAGGCGCACGATCTCTTCGACGGCCGTTCCGGCGACAGCTTCGAAGTCGTTTGCCCAGATATCACGCTGACCTGGGTTATCGGTGAGGAACTTGAGGCCCCAGCTGATGGCGTTTCGAGTCGTTTCGTTGCCAGCAACGACGAGCAGAATGAAGAAGCTGGCGAGGTCTGATGCAGACAGCTTGTCATCTTCGAGTTCGGTATTCACAAGCATCGACGTGAGGTCGGTGCCGTCGCCGCCACGTTTCACCTCGATGATTTCTTCCATTAGCGCAGCGAGGTCGCCGCCGGCGGTCAGAAGCTCGGTGAGGATGTCGGCGCCTTCCGGCGTGTACTCGGGATCGCCAACGCCAAGAATCATGTTGGTTCGTTCGAACACGAACTGGTACTTGTCGTCGGGGATGCCCATAAGATCGCAGACGATCTTGAGTGGTAACGCAGCTGCGACTTCGACCACGAAATCAATTTTTCCTTTGCCGGCGATTGACGAAACGATGTCGGCCGCAATCTGCTGGACCGATTCGTCGAGACGCTTCAGCATGCGTGGCGTGAACCCAGCCGAGACGATTCGGCGCAGCCTGGCGTGTCGCGGGTCGTCCATTGCAATCATGGAGCTGAAGAACTCGTTGAACTCGGGTGGAATGTCGGCGACGGTGATTCCGGCCGCTGAGCTATATCGATGCGGATTCTTCGAGACTTCGACGATGTCGGCGAGCTTCGTGATCACCCAGCTGCCTGGCCCCGTCGGGATTGGCGACTCTGGCGGCGCCTCAGGCTCGGCCTGGAACGAGAGTGGTTGGTCTCGGCGAAGGAGCGCTAGGTCTCGCTCTACGTCGGCGGATGGGCGGACCCAGAAGAGCGGCTCAAGCGGGTTCGGAAGGTCGATTGTTTGCATGCGTACAATCTTAAACCACGACGCGACAACGCCAGTAATCGGTGACGTCTGACCCGAAACAGGAGAGTTCAGAGCGACTCCGCTACGATTGTCGAGGTGACTAGTGACTCGCAGACGGCAGCCCGGCATACCACGCCACCGATTCGTCCAACTCGCTCAAAGGCCGACGAAAAGATGCGTGCCTTCCTCCGAGTCGACGACGATGCTGTTGTCAGCCCCGAGTCTGCTCAGTCGGCATTCCAGACATCGATGCTCGTGTCATCGATCCGCTGCACGCTGACATACGTGATCCTGCCCTTTATTGCGCCTCTGATCGGCGTCGCCGCATCGATTGGCGAGCCGCTTGGAATCGCCGTTGCGCTCATCGCCATGGTTTCGATCACGTTTAGCATGCGTCGGTTCTTCGGTTCTGACCATCCAAAGCGCTGGCAATACGCGGCCGTGGCCAGCGTCATGTTCTGCTTCCTGATCTACCTACTCGTCAACGACGTGATCGGCGTGCTCACCTAAGAGGGGTGGCCGACTAGGTCACTGCGAAAGGGACGAGGGGTCCCCGGTTCAGCAGCGGTTCGATCATCGCTGCCCGAGCCGGACGGGCAAACGCATAACCCTGGAGCACATCGACACCGAGTCGGGTTAACACTTCAGCGTGCTCGGGCAGTTCAACGCCTTCAGCGACGGTCGACATGCCGACGGCCCTCGCCAGCTCGACGATGGCGCCGATGATGGACCGATCCTTCTCGTTTGTGTGCATGTTGAGAACGAATGATTGGTCGATTTTAAGGGTCGACACCATATCGAGGGAGCGAAGTTGACCGAGCGAGGCACGGCCAGTACCGAAGTCGTCAATCGAAAGGGTGACGCCGAGAGCGCGGAGGTCACGCAGGATCTCAAGCTGCTTCGCTGCTCCGGTTAGAAGTAGATCTTCTGAGATCTCAAGCTCGAGCAGGCGGGGCGGGAACTTGTGAATTGCTAGCGCTTTCGCCATGGTGTGGACGACGTCGCTTGAGGACAATTCTCGGTTGGAGAGATTGACCGCGATCCGGTATTCGTTCCCTGTCGTGCGGTTCCATTCAGCGACCTGGCGAATGGCCTGGTTCAGCACAGTCCTGCCGACCTCAACAATGAGGCCAGACTCTTCTGCGACGGCGAGAAACTCATACGGTCCGAGAATGCCACGGTCGGGGTGATCCCAGCGAACTAACGCCTCGAAGCCATCGATCGTGTACGTATTGGCATTGATTAACGGCTGGAAGAAGGCAACTATCTCGCCCGACTTCAATGCTCGCCGGAGGTCTTGTTCGGTCTCGAGTCGCTTCACGGCGTTCGTTCTCAGCTGCGAGGCGAACAGGGAAACCGTTGCTCGTCCCGCATCCTTGGCCCGATACATCGCGAGTTCTGCGTCTCGGAGAAGGTTCTCTGGGGTCGCCGATTCTGGTCCGGCGAGAGCGACACCAATGCTTGCGGTCAAGACGGGGGTTGCCCCGCTGTTCAACTGAATGGGTTCGCTCAACACCTCGATCAACCGTTCGCCGATCGCAACCGCCTCGTCAGCACTTTCGACCCGGCAGATGAGAACAAATTCATCGCCGCCGAAGCGGCATAGGAAGTCAGTGTCGCGTTTTGCCTTCTCGATCAGACCGGCGACAACACGCAAGCTCTCGTCACCTGCGCTGTGACCGATGCTGTCGTTGACCACACGGAGCCGGTCAAGGTCACAGAACAAGACAGCGATCTTTACGCCGTTGGTCCGACCAGTCGCCAACTCCGTCGCAAGTGCTTCGCTGGCGGCCACGCGGTTGGGGAGTCCGGTTAGGACATCGTGGCGGGCCTCGAACTTGCTCTGACGTAGCTCTCCCGCCGTCACTGCGTTGGCGGTTCCTAGCCTCATTGTCAGGACAGCGCCAAGGGTAAGCATGAGGCCGATGATGAGGACGGCATTTGAACGGAGATGGTTAGGCGCGACCGCAACGAATGCCCTGACTGTCCATGACAGAGAGCCGGTCTTCATCTCCGTCGAATAGGCCTTGGTCCCGGAGGGGATGAGAATCTGTGTTGATGCGACAACTTCGCCGTCTCGAGACAATTCGAGCCCGAGTGTCTGGCTAGCGTTTCCGGTGACTTTTTCGAGGGTTGGGCCAGCAAGACCTTTGGCCATGATCATGCCAATCGGATTACCGTCTCGTAGCACCGGTTGGATAAAGACGATCTCGAGATCGCTGAGATTGTGGCTCTCCAATTGGCCGAGAATATCCAGATCGCTCTCAGGGGTTGGCGTTAGGTCGATGCCGCTCGCGCCAAGCCGTTCATCCTGAATCACGGCTTTGATGTCGGCGTTGAGCGCTGGCGTCGAGTAGAGGTCTAGCCCGCCGAAGTCGCCGGTGATGCTTTCGGTCGATGTCCGGGTCAGCACCATGTGCTCACCATCGGGATCAACGATTCCAAGGTTCGTCACGGAGAACGACGGATCGAACGACTGCTCACGGGCGACGAGAGCGGCGAGCTCTTCATCGCCTCGAACGAGCTGGGCGTATCCGAGGTCGTTGTAGCCCGGGTTTTCTTCGAAGAACCCGCTGCTTGCTAAGTAACTATCGAAGCTCTGGGGAGTGTGATCAGACGACCCGACAAACGCGGCGACATTTTGGAGCGCACGCAAGTAGTCCCGGAACTCTGATTCGAACTGCTGGGCCGCGAGCTTGGCCTCGGCGTCGCTGATCTGCTGAGCTTCGGAAAACTCGTTGGATCGTTCCAGGCGCCAGCCCGAGATCGTGAACAGCAGCAGCACGGCAGCGACGATCGCGATGAACGACGTATTGCGTCGGCGTGTTCGAGGCGCGAGGCGCTCAGCGCGAGATGGTTCCACACCCAGCTATCGGCAGTGGCGGCTAGGTTCTGAAGCTTCTGCGCCGGGAACGGACTAACGGCACAGAAGGCCGAGGTCAAATTACCTCAAGCTCGCTGGACCCGTCGAAGAGGGCGTCGATACCGAAAGCCTTGTTATCAGCGTCAAGCTGCTCGGTCGTCACGCTGAGGTCGGGTCGATCTGCGGCCTCAACTATGTGCGCGAATTGCCTCGCATCACTGCTCGTGGCCAAGAAGACATTGGGGAAGCCGAGAACGAACGCAACTGCGTGTTCGATCGCGGTCGGATCGGTGAGAGGCTCGTACCAACTGAAGCGAGGCTGGCTTGTTTCGTCCCATCTTCGCCGGGCAATTGATTTGATGGTGAGCATCGCCACAGACCGTGCTTCGCAAGCGTCCTGCAATGCTTCGAAGTCGCGACGGTACGAATCGATGCTCCAAAGCGAATAGTTGAGAGGGAGCAGCACACTGTCAAAGGCGTACTCGTCGAGACTACGCAGGTGCATTCTGGCGATTCTGGTGCCGTGCCCCGTGACGCCGATTCCTCGCACCAGGCCTTCAGAACGGGCCTTGACCAGCGCTTCCACTGCGCCGCCAGGGGCGAAGGCCGTCTGCCATTCGTCCTCTTCGACCAGGTTGTGGAGCTGGATGAGGTCGAGCGAGTCGACCCCGAGACGAGTGAGCGAGTCTTCAAGCTGGGCTCGGGCCGCGTCGCCTGATCTATGACCAGTTTTCGACGCAAGGAAGACGGAGTCTCTGTTCTCCTTCAGCCAGGGAGCAAGCCGGAGTTCGGATTCGCCGTAGCTCGCGGCGGTGTCAATATGGTTTACGCCAGCGGCGACAACCTGGTCGAGTACCTGGTCAGCCTTGTCTTGGCGCATCCCGCCAAGGGCAGCGGCGCCGAATACAATTCGACTGCTCTTGTGTCCAGTGTTGCCAAATGGAATACGGTCGATCATCTCACGAACGCTAGCCGCCCAACCCGGTTGCGTCAGATTGGTCCCATGACTCGATCACCAACAACCAATGACACGGCACTAGGGCAGCGAGTACTGCTCATCACCGGAGCGAGTCGAGGAATCGGTGCCGCAACGGCGGTCCAGGCCGCCAGCCTCGGCTACGGGATCGTCATCAACTACCACTCGAACGTTGACGCCGCTGAGTCAGTCGCCGAGTTGTGTCGCGAGCAAGGCGCGACGGTGCTGGTGCACCAGGCCGATGTCGCCGATGACGATGCAGTGGTCGCAATGTTTGATCACATCGAGGCCGAGCTGGGAGTTGTCACGGACCTCGTGAACAATGCAGGCATTCTCCATGGGCAAAGTCGGGTTGAACAGATGACCGCCGCACGCCTTCATGAGGTGCTGGCAACGAACGTCGTTGGTTCGTTTAGCTGCGCCCGCGAGATGGTCGCCCGCTTTACCAAGGCGGGGCTTGACCGTGGAGCAATTGTGAACGTGTCGTCGGCCGCCGCTTACCTTGGCAGCGCGAACGAGTACGTCGATTATGCGGCGAGCAAGGGTGCCATCGACACCATGACAATTGGGCTCGCCAACGAAGTGGCTCGGAGGGGGATCAGAGTCAACGCAGTTCGCCCCGGGCTGATCGAGACCGAGATCCACGCCAGCGGTGGAGAGCCGGGCCGCGTAGATCGGCTGGCTGATGCCATTCCCCTTGGACGAGGCGGATCAGCGGATGAGGTGGCGAACGTGATTGTCTGGCTTCTGTCAGATCAGGCCAGCTACGTCACTGGTTCACTCATCAATGTGAGCGGCGGCCGATAGCCGAGCGCTAGATCTCGTCGAGCCAAAAGGGGACGCGGTCGAGCAGCCATTCACTGACGTCGTTGCACCGGTCGAAGACGTCACACAAGTTTTCGCGATGCATGAGCAGGTCGGCCAGATCGAGTTCGACCTTGGCGGTCACGCTCAGCGTGCGCTCGGCAGCGTCGGTAACGGCGGCGGTCGAGTCGATGGCAGATACCTCAAGCGGAAGTGCGGTTCCGCCAACGCCAGCCAGATCGGTTGCGAGGAGGAGGAGGTCGGGCGGCTTGGCGAGAGGCGGCATCGACCATGTAAAGAGCATTGGAAACGTGAGGCCACGAGGAGGCTCTTCGTCGTCGGGGATGTCGAGAATCTTGTCTTCAAAGGCGAGGGTCGTGCGGGGGTCAACCTCGACCGCGAGATGAAGGTCGAGGGGGCCACCGCAGGCCCGCTCAGGGTGGAGGTCGACCTCCCACGCTTGGCGCATCGAATAGGTCTCGACAAAGTGGCGTTCGTCGTGGACATGGAAGCCGTGGTCGGCCGCATGATCTTTGAGATCGGCGACGAAACCAGGCACATCGATGATGGCCATTTATACGTTCCTTAGGAGGTTGAGCGTGGAGTTGGCCTGGCGACGAGCGCTTGTTGTGTGGCGAGAGAGAAACACAGCCCCCAAGCCTGCCAGCAATTGGCCGAATTCACGCCTCTGTCGGGGCGGAACTCGCTGGTAGTGTCGGTCGACGTGAAACCAACTTCGCTGCTCGACCTTTTCTCTGATCTCACGGCCCAGCTTGTCGACCAGTTGGCCGACCTCAGCGACTGGGGCTGGAGCGGCGGCCGCAGCGATCAGTATCAGCACGATGTCGTTGCCGACGAGTTGTTCGTGCCGCAGCTCCTTGACGCCGGTTTGCGGGTGTTAACAGAGGAATCTGGCATCAGCGGTGAGGGGGCGATCACGGTTGTGGTTGACCCAGTCGATGGTTCGACGAACGCTTCGCAAGGGTTACCTTGGTATGCGACCAGCCTGTGCGCAGTCGACGATCAGGGGCCACTTGTGGCGCTGGTGTCGAATCTTGCGAGCGGGCAGACGTATCGGGCAATTCGTGGTGAGGGAGCGGACGTCGATAGCGGCGCACTCGTTCCAAGCGGGAAAACGAGTCTGTCGAACTCCATCGTCGCGTTCTCCGGGCTTCCCCCTGAGCACGGCGGATGGGAGCAATACCGGGCCTACGGCGCGGGAGCGCTCGACCTCTGTGCGGTTGCCAATGGCAACTTCGATGCCTACGTCGATGTCAACAGCGCCCATGGTGTGTGGGACTACCTCGGCGCTCTGCTTGTGTGCCGCGAGTCAGGGGTGCCGATGGTCGATGCCTACGGCCGCGATCTACTCGTGCTCGACCCGGCAGAGCGACGGGCGCCAGTTGCCGCCGCGACAGCAGAGCTCCTTGAC
>JBBKWJ010000269.1:0-57667 GCA_037968895.1 Acidimicrobiales bacterium | reverse complement strand
GTGTTGCCGGCGTGCGCATCGCTACCAGGGAGAATGGGCACAAGCGCCGCGACCGAATGGCCTTCGCTCTTCATCTGAGTCGCCACTTCGTCGAGAACACCTCGGTTGCCCGCATGACCACTGACAAAGACGATTGATGCAAAGGTCTGTGCCGCCGAGCGCACAAGCTCAATGAGGACGAGTCTGAGCGCGTCGTGGCCTATCGACAGCGTTCCCGCAAACGACTGGTGCTCACCCGATGACCCGTAGGGGAGCGGAGGGGCAATGACACAGTTGGTGCGTGTGGCCGCAATCTGCTCGCACCAGGCAACGGCAATCGTTGTATCGGTGCTGAGCGGGAGGTGGGGGCCGTGTTGCTCGGTTGCCCCAAGAGGTACAAGAAGCGTGGTTGCGGCCAGTGTGGCTGCCTCCCGTGTCGTCTGCTCACCAAGGTGGCGACTGGACGGCATTAGCTACTGAGCTCGCTCACGGTCTCGACCTCGATGCCGCCCCGTGGGCGCTGCGTCACTACGACCTTCACGTGGCGGGGTGCCGCGCTAGTCATGATCTCAGTTGCGATCTCGACCGCAAGCGCTTCGGCGAAAACAGCACGGTCGCGATACGACCAGAGAAAGAGCTTGAGTGACTTCGACTCAACACACAGTTCGTTTGGTTCGTAGTCGATCACCACGTCGCTGAGGTCAGGTTGCTTTGTGACGGGACACATCGAATTGAGTTCTTCGGTGCGGAACGTGACCTTGGTGCAACCGACGGGTGCCGGGAAACACTCGACGTGTGAGATCGGGTGGCGCACTGTCTGGCCGAGCACGTGGAGGCCATCGGTCGAGATGTTGGTGGGAGTCTGGTCAGCCATTGTCCGTAGGCTAGCCAGACCGCTCGCATGATCCTAGAGCAGCTCGAAGTCTTGCAGTGGCCAGATCTGCACGAAGGAGCGGCCGACAATACTGTCCCGTGTGATTGGTCCAAATACCCGGCTGTCGGAGGAGTTGGTCCGGCTGTCGCCCATGACCCAGACGTATTCGGGTGGAATCACGACGAGTGAAAACGTTGAGGTAAGCGTTCCCTCGTCGAGATAGGACTCGTCGAGAGCGACACCGTTGACGAACACGAGGCCGTCGCGTCCCTCGACCGTGTCGCCGCCGACGGCGATAACTCGCTTGATGAGGTTGTCGATGTTGCCGCCTAGGTCGTCCGGTCGGTTGAACACGACAACATCGCCTGCGCTTGGATCGGAGAACTGGTAGCTCAGCTTGTTCACGAGGACACGGTCGTTGATTGTGAGCGTGCCTTCCATCGATCCAGACGGGATATAGAACGACTGAACCAAGAACATGCGAAGGATGACGGCGAGTATGACAGAGCCGATGGCGATGAGAATCCACTCAGCAGTCGCGGAGACGCGCTGATCTTCGAGGGTTTCGGGGTTCGCTTCAGTTTCTGGATCTGAAGCGAGTAGGGACAATCCCATAAAATGGGGCTCCTGAGTGCAATCGCCGTGGTGCCTAGTACTTCGACAGCAATGCGACGTCGCCTTACAAAAAATTGTGGTGAGCCCGAACGGCTCGTGGTTAGCGAAGATCGAAGCAGATCTTGACTGCGCCTCGGCGACCCGCGTTTGCCGCATGGTCGAGAGCATCTTCGTATTCGTTGAGGGGATAGGTCTCGGTGACGAGTCGCCCGAGGTTGGCGCTCTGCACAAGCTCAATCGCAAGATCGAACGTGCGGCGTTGAGAGCCGTCTGCCAACGACTCGGTTCCATACGTGTATGAACCGACGAGTTCAGTCTCACGATGCCATAGCGACGTGAAATTGGCGTTGACCTGGCCCGGCATGCCGACGAGCACGACTCGACCACGAGGACGGGTCATGGCGATCGCCTGCTCAATGGACGCTGAGGAGCCAACTGCATCGATGACGACGTCAGCACCGCCCGAGAGGGCAGACCCGATCATGTAGCTCCCGGTGGCCCGTCTGACGGCCCGCGTGAGCTCAGACGGCTTCACAACCGTGGTCGCACCCAGTTCGCTTGCAAGGTCGATCTGCTCCTGGTATTTCGCACCAACGATGATGGTGCCTGCCCCAGTGAACTGACGTAGGGCCGCGATAACCGAGAGCCCCATCGTTCCCGCTCCTATCACCGCGACGGTGGCGCCATCCTGCACGTGGGCCCGCAAGGCGGCGTGTATGCCAACTGCGGTGGGTTCCACCATGACGGCAGCTTCGTCGCTGATGTCGTCGCTGACGCGGTGGAGCTGGCTTGGGTGGGCAATGAACTCGTTTGACCAACCGCCCCCGGTAGATGCGCAATATCCGGTCTGAATGCCTGGCTCGAGGTGGCCATCGACGAGGTGTCGAAGATCGAGCCCATCGCCAGGAGCTGCACCTTCGAATGGGGGAGCGAAGCCTCGAGCTTCGTGGCCGAGCACTGGCTCAAGCACGACGCGGCTGCCGTCTTCAAGACGACCGACGACCTCGTGGCCTGGTACGAACGGAAATGACACCCACGGCTCGAAGTAGCGCGACGAGCGCCCTTCAACCGTTGCGAGATCAGACCCACAAATGCCAGCCAACACGGTCGACACGCGAACCCATTCGTCGGTCGGCAGTTTCGGTGGCTTGCCCTCAACGAGTGTGAGCGGCGCAGCCTTCGCTCCAGTGCCAGTCCGAAATCGAGAAGCCACTGCAGCAGCGGCATAGCGGGCTTCGTTACGGCGAAATTCGAGGGCTTTCACACCGGCACGCTACCCCCAGCCCAGAAAAGCAGCCACTTCTGAGCCCGGAAACAGGCCCGAAAAGCAGCCGCTTCTGTGGAGTGGTTAACCCCCGAGAATCTTTTTGAGCCACTTGGGGCCCTCGGACACACCACATTGGCAGCGGTCCGCGACCGCGACATTGCCGAGTACTTGCTCGACGTGGGCGCCGCAGCCAGCCCAAGATGGTTTCTTGCAGGTTCGGCATGTTGTTCGTCTACACATACCCCCCAGGGTATCAGAATCACATTGTCCGTACAAGTGATCTCTGGCACCACTGTCAGACCCCCTGCGTAAGGTCTCGATATGAGCCTTGTCATCGATTGCGATACTTGCACCCGCCAGCACACCGACACCTGCGCCGACTGTGTCGTGAGCTTCTTTATCGACCGGCCGGTTTCGACCGGCGTCGTCATCGATATTGCAGCTTTCGCAGCGGTGAAACGTCTCCAGCGGGCCGGCCTTGTTCCTGAGCTCCGCCACGACCAGCGAGTGAGGGCAGCTAGCCTGGCTGAGTGAATCCTTCCGACCGACTCAGCTCCGCTGACGTTGTGCAATGCGGGCTCCAGGCGGGCCTGGCTGCTGTCGGTATCACTGATGTTGCCCCACTCGAGCCTGCCCGCTCGGTGCTCCAACTTCGTAAGGACCGAGGTCTGGCGTCGTCGATGGCGTTTACCTACAAGAACCCCGAACGATCGAGCGACCCCTCACAGACCCTGCGGCGAGCGTCCAGCCTCATCGTCGGCGCATACGACTACTACCAGGGCGGAGTCGATGCTCCTGACAACCTCTCGGCTCGTGTTGCCCGCTACGCATGGGCCGATCACTACGCCGAGTTGCGCTCACGTCTCGAGGAGATCGCAGTCTTGCTCCGGGCTGAGGGCGCCAGGGCAAGAGTTGTTGCCGATCAGAATGACCTGGTCGACCGCAATGTGGCCTATCGGGCCGGGATTGGCTGGTATGGCAAGAACGCCAACCTGCTGCTCCCCGAGAAGGGCAGTTGGTTTGTACTTGGCACCGTCGTTACCGACCTCCCCCTCGAAACCTCGTCGACTCCAATGGCCGATGGTTGCGGCTCATGCAGTTTGTGCGAGACGGGCTGTCCGACCGGAGCAATAGTTGGTCCTGGCGTGATCGATGCGCGACGCTGCTTGGCCTGGCTCCTGCAGGGGCCCGACCCAATTCCGCGCGAGTTCCGAGAGGCGGTCGGCGATCGGATCTACGGCTGTGACGATTGCCAAGACGTGTGCCCTGCCAACCGGGTCCGATCAGAACCTGCTTCAGTTGCGGCTGGGGCACCCCTCGATAGCGCGTATGTGTCGCTCGCCTGGCTTCTGACCGCTACCGACGCTGAGATCTTGGCTGAAGTCGGCCAGTGGTACATCGCGAACCGCGACGCAAACGTGGTTCGACGAAGCGCACTCGTGGCGTTCGGAAACACGGCTGATCCCGGCGACCCCAATACGGCCGATCTCTTGCAACGACACCTCGGCTCTAGCTCTGCACTCGTGCGCTCACACGCAGTCTGGGCCTGTCGACGGCTCGGCCTTGATGCCCTCCTGACCGGCCACGCCGACGAAGCTGACCCAGACGTTCGTGGCGAGTACGACGGTGTAGTGACGCGTCGCGTTGGCAAGCGGGAATACTGACTCCATGCGCCGAACGCTGCTCGTCACTAACGACTTCCCGCCAAAGGTTGGCGGTATTCAGAACTATTTGTGGGAGCTATGGCGCCGCCTGCCCGCTGACGATGTGGCTGTCTACACTACGCCGCACAAAGAAGCGGCTGGGTTCGACGCCAGGCAGAATTTTCAGATTGAGCGATCGCCCGAACCCGTGCTGTTGCCGTACCCGTGGCTCATCGATCGAATTCGTCGCCAAGCTGACGCGAACGATATTGATCTCATCTTGCTCGATCCTGCCGTCCCGCTTGGCCTCATCGGGCCCGAACTCGATCGTCCGTACGGCGTAATTCTGCACGGCGCCGAGGTGACGATTCCCGGACGTATCCCCGGCATAAACCTCGTTCTGCGGCGGGTGTTGCGAGGGGCCGACCTTGTCGTGGCGGGCGGCGAGTACGCCGCACACGAAGCGCTTGAGTGCGCGGGTCAACCGCTGCCGACGGTGGTCATCCCGCCCGGTGTGGACAGCTGTCGCTTTACGCCGGTCTCGGCGACTGAGAAGGCTCAGCTTCGCCGGCAGTTCGACATAGGCGACGATGACATCGTCGTCGCTACTGTCAATCGACTCGTGCCTCGCAAAGGCATGGCAATGCTCATTAAGGCAGCGGCCACTCTCGGAGCAGCGCATCCCAATCTACAAGTGCTCATTGGTGGTACCGGGCGCCAAGAGGCGAGTCTGCAACGCCTTATCGATCGCTCAGAGGCTCCGGTCAGGCTGCTCGGCCGGCTAAGCGATGACGACGTCGTTGGCCTTTACGGCGCCGCTGACATCATGGCCATGCTGTGCTCAAGCCGGTGGTGGGGGCTCGAGCAAGAAGGATTTGGGATTGTATTTCTTGAGGGTGCAGCAATGGGACTGCCACAGATCGCCGGTCGGTCCGGGGGAGCGAGCGAAGCGGTCATCCACGACCAGACTGGTCTCATTGTTGACGACCCGCTCGATGTCGCCGCCGTTGCTCGTGCAATCCAGATGTTGATCGACGATCCCGTCCGTCGGGCTGAGCTCGGTTCGGCGGCACTAGCTCGCGCCAAAACTGAATTTGACTACGACGTTCTGGCTACGCGACTCGCAGCAGCCATCGATGCTGCCAGACTGTCATGACATGACCGCAGCCCTCCTCCGAAGAATCGCGATCGGTGCCACCGTGGCGCAGATCCTGGCCACCATCGTTTCCCTGATAGTCGAAGACAATCCAAACGAATCTTTCTTGGCCGCAACTTCCGTCGTGCACATGATTCTCTTCGCTGGCGGGGTTACGGCCCTCTTCGCCGGGTTTCTCAAGGGTTTGGGACGCAGCCGGACTCGCGAAATATCTGTCGGAGGCCTTTTCTTTCTCAGTGGCCAGACCGCTCCTGCCAACGATCGGCGGTTGCTTCTTGCCTGCCTCGGAGTGCAGGTGCTGACTGGAATTGTCGGCGCAAGCCTGGCTCCACTCACGGCCGTGGCATTCACAAGTTTGGCCCCCGCCGCTGGTTTCGGATGCCTGGCGCTGTACGGCGCATTCCTAGGGATATTCCCTGAGCGCGAAAACAGCACTAGAGTTGATGCGTGATGGAGACTCCGGCCCGATCTGAATATGCGATGCGCAAGGCAACCGTCCTCGCAACGCCGCAAGAGTGCTACGACGTAGCGATTGACATTGCCGCCTACCCCGATTGGGCCCATGCAATTTCTGACGTCTCAATCGACTCGCGTGACGACGCAGGTCGTCCCGAGAAGGTTACCTATCTCGCTGAAGCGATCGGTCGATCGACCCGTTACCAGATCAAGTACGACCTATCGAAGGCGCCAGCGGTTATCGCCTGGTCGCTTGTGCGCGGCGACATCATGGCCAAGCTCGACGGTGCCTATACCTTCGCTGAATCAGTCGATGAACCGGGGGCAACTGACGTCACGTACGAACTTTCCGTCGACCTCGCAGTTGCCATTCCGGGATTCGTGAAACGCCGGGCCGAGGCAAAGCTCATCGACTTTGCCTTGCCTCGGTTCAAGTCACGAGTAGAAGGCATCGTTCACGCCGCAGCTTAGCGATTGCAAACTCGCCCAGTTTTTTCTTGAGTGAAGGCCAATTCGGGTCGAAGAACGGATTATGCGAATCCTCCGCCTCGATCTTGGCCACTCCGTCGGCACGCTAGACCTTCATCCATTTGTCACCGTGGTAAGCGACCTCAGTCGCGAACAGGGCGATGCTATGGCTGAAGCAATTAGGGGCATCGTGCGTGGCTCGACTGCCGGTTTCAGCGGACTTGTCGAGAACAAGGGTGAACTGCACGAGCTCGGTGGGCACGACGACAACCGACTCAGCATCTTGACGACTGAAGACATCATCTTTGGTCTTCACGAACTTGCCGGAGACCCGGCGTCGCTCGCCTCGCTTGAAGCGGAACGCGATCAGCTCCGTCGTAAGGCCGAACTGGACGCCGTATTTGTAGAACAGGTTCGCGCTGATCTCGACCCTTCTAGCGCAGCTCAGGTGTTTCGTCTGCGTGAAGTGCTCGAGGGCAACACGCTGGCCGGTGTCGATTCCGGTCTAGTCGAACGAGTAGCGCACGTCCGTGAGGCACTCAGTTTTGCCGATTCTGTGCCCCCAACGATTGCCGAGACGCCCGAAGCGATTCGCGTGCTGATGGCTTCCTGGGATGAATACAGCCAGAAGCGAGATCACGCGAAGCGCCACCTCTCGATTCTCAACGACCGTGTTGCCGTATGCGAGCACGCCTTGACCGAGGCGATGATTGCAAAGACAGCCGCCGACGAGGCCGCGATTCCGATTGTTCTCAGCCCGGAAGAGGACGAAAGACTTGACGATCTTGCTAACCCTGCCGTCACATCGAGTCGTCTCCGACGGAAGAAGGTTGACCCCGAGGAAGTGACGCAGGAACTCGAATCGCTGTTAGCGAAAGCTCAGCAAACGAGCTACACCGCGTACGTGATGCACCGTTTGAACCCGGCGCCACCGCCCGAAAGGGTGGACGCTGTACTTGCGGCCAATCATTCGGTCGAGAGGGCTGAGACGGCGCTCAACGAGGCGAGGGCCGAGGTCGAGATCGACCCAGTTGCAAGCGAACTCGAATTTGAGCTGAACACGATGCGAGAAGCCGCACGGGAATATCTTGGCGCGGTGCTGCCCGATGACCTTGGTGCTGGCCTTGAATCGATTCTCGACCATCGAGAGAATCCATCGTGGGTCGACGCTCATGCTGCGCTCTACGACTCATTAACCAACGCGGGCGCGACTATCGACGATTCGCTAGACCCGGCCGATCTTCCCGCAGCTGCGGTCGCTTGGCTTGAATCTGCCGACGCGAGCATCGCGGCGGCGCAAGAGATTGATCCCGTGACCGTGCAAGCGGAGCTGGACGATGCTGAGGCAGCGTTCCGGCGTCATGCAAAGTCAATGGCGCAGATCGACAGGTTCGAAGCACGATCCGATGAGTCGGCTCGACGTTGCGCAGAGCTCGAAGCTCAGATTGAGCGCCTGCAGGGTGGAACTGCGTCGAACGCCGACCAAATCCTGGCCACGCTCCGGCCTCCGCTTGATCGCATGGTCGCTCAGGCTGGCGTTCCCGTACCGGTCATCATCTGGGGCGAGCTAGACGAGCTCGCCGATGACGACATCGTGCAACTCTTCGACGGCCTTGAAGGCCTGTCGCCGCACGTGCAGATCATCTATGTCGCTGATGGCGAACGCATCCTCAACTGGGTCAAGTCCGCTGGTCTGCGCCGGGCGATGCACAGCAACGTCGTGAGTGTGCGGGCGTAGACACTCCTGCAATCGCTCAGCTCTTGTTACTGTGTCGACTGTGCTTCGCGAGCAAACAATTGGTATCGATATCGGCGGAACTAAGATTTTGGCCGCCATTGTCGATCCTGCGACAGGTGAAGCTGGCTTCATCGAGCGGGTTGACACTCCTGGTGATGCTGAAGCCCTTTCATCCGCTGTGCTTGCCGTCGTAACGCAGTTAGCCGCCAAGGCCCCCGTCAGCTCGATTGGGCTTGGCATCCCTGGGCTTATCGGGCACGACGGCGTCTTTCGCTATGGCCCCAACGTTCCAGGAGTCGTTGATCTCGATCTCGTCGGGGAACTGGCGGCGGCAACCGGCTTGCCGGTTGCGGCAACAAACGACGGCACGTGTGCGGTACTCGCTGAGCTTCGTTTCGGTGCCGCAGTCGGCGCGAACGACGTTCTGTTGGTGGCACAGGGGACCGGGATCGCCGGCGGCTTGGTTGTGAACGGTGGCCTTGTCACCGGTGCGAACGGTTTCACTGGTGAGCCGGGCCATATGTTGGTTCAAGAAGGGGGTCCCCGTTGTGCCTGTGGGCGCTTCGGTTGCTGGGAGGCCGTGGCCTCAGGGACGGGGCTGGCCAACCTCGCTCGCGAGGCGGCAGACCGCTTCCCGGCCGCATCCTTCCTCGATTTCGTCGGCGGCGATCCAAGTCTGCTTCGAGGCGAGCATGTGATGGCCGCTTTCGAGGATGGTGATGCGGTGGCCGAGGAGGTCCTCGACAAGTTTGCCTTCTGGGTAGCTCGCGGAATCGGCTCGCTGATCTCGTTGCTTGACCCGGAACTGGTGCTCCTTGGCGGCGGGCTGGCCAGGAGCAACGAGAACTTCCTCGAGGCGGTCAACGAACTCGTCATGGCGTTTGTCATCGGCGGCGAATACCGACCAGCGGTTCCTGTTGTCGGGACTCAGTTCGGCGAGCACGCAGGCATGGTTGGCGCGGCCATCTTTGGCGCCGAGCGACGCTAACTCCGATCTAAGACCCCTTCAGCCCGTAGAGACAAAGGCGGACGGCCGAGTCGAGAACTTCGTCGGTCGCTGGTTCACCGTCGATAGCAAGTTGGCGGCCGATCTCGTCGGTCACGCCGCGAATGCCTGTGGCCAACATGGTCGGGTCACCCGTGGGGATGAGGCCGAGGTCGATCGCGTCCTGGACGTGCTTGGCGGTGTCGGCGATATTGATGCGTCGCCCCTTTTTCATTGAGCCTGAGAATGTCTCTTCGGTCCAGCTAAACATGACAAGACGCATGATGTCAGCGTGGCTCGCCGCCCAGGTGATCGATGCTCTGATCCCGTGCTCCAGACGGGCGAGCGGGTCGTCGAGGTCTCGCAGCGCGGCGTGCTGGGTTCGACGAAGGTCGAGCAACGAGTCGCCAAGGATCTCGAGAAGGAGTGCTTCTTTGGATGGGAAATACCAGTAGAACACGCCCTTTCCGACCCCGACACCTTCGACAATGTCAGCGACCGACGTCGGGTGATAGCCGTTCTCTGCAAATCGTTTGATGGAATAGGAAAGCAGATGGTCTCGGCGCTCCTTTCCGCGGGCAGTGAGGCGGCGTTCGGCGCTCTTCGCACTGGAAGCTGGCATCTCTGCAGGGTAGGTACAACTTGACCGCTCGGTCAATTTCACATGAACCCGCGCCGAACGAGTTATGGGGTGTCGGCGGCCCAGCCTCGTGAGCGCTCGACGGCCTGAAGCCAGCGGGAATAGAGCGCGTCGGCGGTGGTCCGGTCGGGGTTCGGCTGCCGAGTCGTGTCGGCTTTCCAAACTTCGCTGATTTCGTCGGTCGATGACCACACGCCCTCGGCTAGCCCGGCCAGGTAGGCGGCCCCGAGCGCAGTCGTTTCTTGTTGCACCGGTCTGGTGACGGGCACCCCGAGTTGATCGGCCTGCAGTTGCACGAGAAGGTCCATGACGCTGGCGCCGCCGTCGACGCGCAACTCGGCGAGCGGGGTGCCAGATGCTGCTGTCATCACGTCGACAACCCCTCTGACCTGGTAGGCCATCGACTCGACCACGGCTCTCGCCAGCTCGGCCCGGCCAGTCCCTCGGGTGATACCAACAATGGTTCCCCTCGCGTACGGATCCCACCAGGGGCTTCCAAGGCCAGCGAATGCCGGCACGACGTACACGTCACCAGTCGAGTCGACGGACTCGGCCAATGGCCCAATTTCGCTGGCATCGGAAATGATGCCGAGACCATCGCGAAGCCACTGGATGGCAGCGCCAGTCACAAAGATGGAGCCCTCGTAGGCGTAGACCGGGGCGCTGTCTTCGCCGAGCGTCCACGCCACTGTGGTAAGTAGGCCTTCGACGGCGACGGGGCGTTGCTCGCCAACGTTCATCAGCAGGAAGCTGCCAGTGCCGTACGTGTTCTTCGTCATGCCCGGTTCGAAGCACGCCTGGCCGAATAGCGCGGCTTGTTGGTCGCCAGCGACGCCGCTGATAGGTATGCCAGCGCCGAGGGCAGTCGAAGCCGCGGTGACACCGAAGCGCCCGCTAGAGGGCATCACCTCAGGCAGGGCGGTGATTGGCACGCCCAGAATGTCGCACAGTTCGTCTGACCAGGCCATCTCGTCGATATCGAACAAGAGTGTCCTGCACGCGTTCGATGGCTCGGTCATATGGGCCGCGCCATCGGTCAGTTTGTAGATCAGCCATGAATCGATGGTGCCGAGCGCGAGGTGTTCGTCATTGGCGACACCACCTTCATTTAGGAGCCACGAGATCTTGGTGCCGCTGAAGTATGGATCGAGTCCTAGGCCCGTCTTGGCATTGAAGGTCGGAAGATGCCCGGCTGCAACTAACTCGTCGCAGAAAGCCGCAGTTCGCCGGTCTTGCCACACGATCGCCCGATGCAGCGGTTCACCGGTCCGTCGATCCCACGCCACAATCGTCTCTCGTTGGTCGGTGATGCCGATAGCCGCGACTGGCTCGTCGAGCGACTCGACTAACTCGGCGATGACACTTTTGATCGCCTCCCAAATCTCAGCAGCATCGTGCTCGACCCAACCCGGCTTTGGGAAGTATTGAGTGAATTCCTGGTAGGCCCAGCCGCGAATCTTGCTTGCCTTGTCGACGGCGAGCGCACGCACGCCGGTTGTTCCTGCATCAAGCGAGATCACTAGGGACACGGCCATACCTCCTGGGGTGAAGTCGCCACAAGAGTAGCGAAGCCACGTAGACTACGCCTTTCGCGTTCCTTGAGAACAGCGCGTTCTTTGAGAACAGCGCATTCTTAGTGAACAGACAATGTCGTCAAAGCGAACACTTCCTAATTCACGAGTGGCTAAGGCCAGAGGTAACAGTGTTATGCGAGTAGGCGTACTGACCGGCGGTGGTGACTGCCCAGGACTCAATGCAGTAATTCGAGGCATTGTGCGCAAGGGCGAGCACCATTACGGCGACGAGATCATTGGTTTTCACGACGGCTGGCGCGGGGTGATGGACGGCGATTACGAGACGCTGACCATCGAGCGAATGCGGGGCCTGCTCGGCCGCGGCGGAACCACAATCGGCACGAGTCGGATCTCGCCTCCTCGAGTCGAAGGCGGCATCGAGAAGTGCCAAGCCACGTACGACAAGCTTGGCCTCGACTGCATCATCGCAATCGGGGGCGAGGGCACTCTCTCGTGCAGCAACGAGTTTGCTGAGCGCGGCATGCACGTCGTCGGCGTACCTAAGACGATCGACAACGACATCGACTTGACGGAGCGAACATTCGGGTTTGACACCGCAGTATCGATCGCCACGTCGGCCATCGACCGACTTCATACCACCGGTGAAAGTCACAACCGGGTAATGGTTGTTGAGGTCATGGGTCGTCACGTCGGACACATCGCAACGTGGGCTGGAATTGCTGGTGGCGCCACGATGACCCTCATACCGGAGGAGCCATTCGATATCACGGCAGTATGTGACAGCTTGTCCCGCCGCCACCGTGAGGGACGCTATGCCTCAATCGTTGTGGTTGCGGAAGGCGCCAAGCCTCTAGACGGCACGATGGACATCGAGCCCGAGGCGTTCGACGCCTTCGGCCATATCCGATTGGGTGGCATCGCCAACCTGGTCGCATACGAGATCGAGGCGCGTACCAAGTTCGAGACTCGCGTGACGATTCTCGGGCATGTGCAACGCGGCGGTAGCCCGACTGCGTACGACCGAGTGCTTTCGACTCGATTTGGAGTTCGCGCCATCGAAGCGGCGCACGAGGGTGCATGGGGACAGATGGTCGCACTCCAAGCAGGGGAGATTGTGCTTGTCCCGCTAGTCGACGCAATCGCCAACTTGAAGACAGTACACCCCCAGATCTGGGCCGTAGCACAAGAGTTTTTCGCATAGTGGCTCGGGTCGAGGCGTTCGCTCCCGGCCGAGTGAACCTTATTGGTGAGCACACTGACTACACCGGGGGACTGGTATTGCCCCTCGCTCTCGACGTCGGTCTGCGCGTCGCCGGGGAGCGCGGTGGCGATCAAATCCGTTTGTCGTCTGAGACCGAAATAGACGAAGTCGTTCTCGGGCTTGATGGCGATCTGATCGGAGTAGGCGGGGAACCAACGGGTTGGAGTGCGTACGTGTCTGCTGTTGTTAAGGAGCTTCGACCGTCCACGGGTTTCGTTGGATCTGTATCGACCACGATGCCGACTGGCGGCACCGGACTCTCGAGTTCGTCAGCATTGGCCTGCAGCCTCCTGTTGGCCTTCGGGGCCGAAGGCAACCCAATCGATATCGCGAAAATGGCCCAGCGGGCGGAGATCTTGGCCACCGGAGTGAAGGTTGGTCTGATGGATCAGATCGCTTCGATGTGCGGCGTTGCCAACCATGCCATTCGCATCGATTGCCACTCGTTCGACGTCGACCCGGTTCCGATCCCAGACGGAATTGACATTCTCGTCGTGCATAGTGGCCAGCCTCGGATGCTCGTTGAATCTGAGTACGGCAATCGCCGGGAAGCCTGCTTCGCTATAGAAGCCGAGATCGGGCCGCTCCGTGATGCAACGCTCGCTGACATCACTCAGCTCACCGACCCGGTCCTGCGAAGGCGAGCGACCCACGTCGTCTCCGAGAACGCCCGAGTCGACATGGTCGTTGAGGCAATGAAGTCGGGCGATGTCACTGCAATTGCCGAGCATCTGAATGAAGGACATCGCAGCCTCTCGGAGCTTTTCGAGACGTCGACTCCGATAGTTGATGCGATGGCGGCCCAACTTCGCAGCACAGCAGGCGTATTGGCCGCCCGAATGACTGGCGGTGGGTTCGGCGGTTGCCTTGTTGCTCTTAGCGAACCGGGCGTCGAGCTCGACATCCCAAATTGGTGGATGAGGGCTAAGCCAGGGCCTGGCGCCGCGCTCAGTTAACTCGTAGTTATCGCTAACCGTCGGCCACAGTCGTTTCTGGTGTCTCTGGCGGTGGCGGCGGCTCACAGTCGTTGAAGTGCGAGGCGTTTGCCGGGCCAATGATTGTGATCGCCCCGAAACCTGTCATTGGGACGGCATCGCCATTGGTGTCGACCATTTCGACACCCTCGACGAGATTGAAGGTGAGGTAGGTGCATACCAGCTGGGCCCCAATTGGCTCGCGATTCACTGAGTCTTTGAATCCGGACTCGGCGTCGATGGTGATTGTCAGAATTCCATTTTCGTCGGGGTTTTCCGGAAGAACTGCGCCAAGCGAGCTAGGAACGAGCGTGGTGAGATCAGGATTCTCCGCTTTGTCGACGTCGTTCGGGCCCTGCACCAACACGTCGTAGGCGTCCTGAAGCGATGGTGGGGTTTCTCTGGGTCGATTGCTGAGAACCAACGCCCGGGGATCGGTGCTCAGTACCCAGTAGGGGAGCAGCTTGAATTCAGTTTCTTCTTCAACCGGCTCTGCGGTCGTTGGGCTATTTTTCTCGAGCAGCCCGTATGGAACCGAGGTGATCGGTGATGCGGCCGTGTCCTTTGGGATTGAACAGGATGCGAGAACCAGCAGCACTCCCATCGCAGCTGCGAGAACCCACCGTCGGTGCATCACGATGCCATCACCTCTTCTTCGTCGGTGTCTTCCGCAATTGGCAGGCGAACGAAGAACACAGCGCCCGGCTTTCCATCGTCGCGGTCCCGGACGCCCAATGCGCCGCGGTGCAACCGCACGTGTTCATAGGCGAGTGAAAGGCCGAGCCCGGCGCCCTTTGCAGACTCGCGTCGACCGGCCTCACCGCCCGCTCTGGTGAAGCGATCGAAAATCCGCTTTTGATCGGCGAGCGGAACACCAGGGCCAAGGTCTTGCACCAGGATTTCCACCTCATCGTCACTTATCGGTTGATACGAGATTACTTCGACGCCGCCCGCGTATTTCAATGCGTTGTCGATCAGATTGATAAAGACCTGGGCCAAACGGCGTTTGTCGGCAATGACAAGTAACGACTCGTCGTCTGGAAGGTAGTCGATTGGTGTTTCGGGGCTCCGCGACTGGTTCACTACCGCGTGCAGGAATTGCGAAACCACAACAAGCGACTCGTCGAGTTCTGCCGCTCCGGCGTCGATACGTGAGATCTCGAGCAGATCTTCGACCAGAGTGCTAAACCGTCTCAGATCTTGGCTAAGAAGTTCGACTGCTTGGCTCGCGGCATCGGGCAGTTCGTGCTGGCGACGCTCAAGCACTTCGACCGATGCGGTCAAGGTCATCAGCGGCGACCGAAGCTCGTGGCTCACGTCGGAGGCGAATCGTTCGTCGCGTTCGATCCGGGCCGCCAGTGCATCGACCATGTCATTGAACGACGACGAGAGGCCTCGAAGGTCGGGATCGATCGCCGGATCAAGTCGCGTGGAAAAATCGCCAGCGGCAATCGCCTCGGCGGCTGAGGTTACTGAGGCGATCGGGTGCAGCGAGCGTCTGGCCGTATACCAGCCGAGAAGCGCCCCGAGCAGTGAGGCCGACAGGGTCACGCCGATTAGCACTGTTCGCAGGCTGTTGAGCGTGTCTTCAAGTTCGGTCAGCGGCACGATTTCGTAGTATTCGCTATCGACGTCGGCGATCCAGAGCCCAATGCCGAGCTGGGACTCGCCATCTTGGGAATAGCGGTATTGTCCGGCCTGCCCGGTTTGCACAAGCACCTTGAGCTCAGCCGGAATGTCTCGGCTAAGCAGACCGCTGGGGGATCGGGGGTCGTCGCCTTGCACGATCAGCGCTACCTTCGCCCCGTTTGTTCGCAACGTATTGGTTAGCACGGCAGCGACGGCGTCTTCGGCCTCGGCTGCCTCAGCGCTTGTTGAGCCGGTGGCAGCGGCAATCGTAATCAAGCCAGTCTCGATATCACGAGCGTTGCGCCATGCTTGAGCCTGGGCCGACTCGCTCGCCTCTTCGAGAAGGGTGGCCTGCAACAGCAGGTAGGTAGCGGTCGCGACAGCCGATGTGAGCAGCAACGCGCCGAGGGCAAAGATCACGGTGATGCGGCTCGTGAGGCCAAGACGCCGCCGACGTGGGGTCATACCTACGGCTGAAGCTTGTAGCCCAGACCGCGAGACGTGACGACGTAGCGGGGGCTAGCCGCGTCGGCTTCGACTTTGGTCCGGAGGCGGCGAATGTGCACGTCGACAAGACGCCCGTCACCGAAGTAGTCGTAGCCCCAGACCCGTTCGAGGAGAACCTCGCGGCTGAACACCTTGCCCGGTTGGGAAGCGAGTTCGACCAGAAGCTTGAACTCGGTTTTGGTTAGGTGTAGTTCTTCGCCATCCTTGAGCACGACGCCCTCGTCTGGGCTGATCTCGAGCGTTCCGACCTTCACTCTGCTCATGTTCGGTGAGTCAGACGAGCGGACTCGACGGAGCATCGCTCGAATCCGGGCCGACAGCTCTTTCGGCGCGAACGGCTTGGTGAGATAGTCGTCTGCCCCCGCTTCTAGGCCAGCAACAACGTCATGTGTGTCGACTCTCGCGGTCACCATGATGATGGGTACGTCACTCGATCGTCTGATTGAGCGGCAGACCTCAAATCCGTCGATGCCGGGCAACATTATGTCGATCAGCACGACGTCGTGGTCGTCGCCCGAAAACAGATCGAGGGCTCGCTCCCCAGTGTTGGCCTCTGTGACGGTCCAGCCCTCGTCTTCAAGGGCGAGCCGCACGGCCTTACGGATCCGGTCATCGTCTTCAACGGTCAGAATTCTGGTACCCACAGTTGTCTACTGTGGCCCAATTTGGGCCAGATTTCCTGTCATCGACAAATCTAAGCTTCCCGCGTTGACTCGTAGACGCCGACACTTTCAATCCGCTCACGACATTGACATCGCAATATGTCAACTCCCGCCAGGGAAGTCGGGGCTACTCGTCGATGACGAGTGCTTGCAGCTTGTGGCGGAGGGGCCCGAATATTGTTGGGCCGGCGGCGACCAGAAAGGTCTCATCTGGCCGATCGGAGGTGAGCCCGGAAACGATTGCGCCCGCCTCGGTCGCAATGATCCAACCGGCGGCGAAGTCCCAATAGTTGAGACCGCGTTCGTAGTAGCCATCGGCCAGTCCGGCGGCAACTGCACAAAGATCGAGGGCCGCAGATCCGGCACGACGAATATCTCGAATCTCGGGAAGGAGCTGAGCAACAACCGCGCCCTGGGCCGCTCGCCGTGCCGGTTTGTAACCAAAGCCGGTGGCAATGAGCGATACCGCAAGTGACGCTGGCGCCGTGCACGAGATCGGCTTGCCGTTGACGGTGGCACCCGCGCCGCTTCTTGCCGCGTAGAGAAGTCCGACCGCGGGTTGGTACACCACGCCAGCAACAACCTCACCGTCAACCTCGACGGCGATAGAGATGCCGTAGTCGGCTCGGTTGTACACGTAGTTGGTCGTGCCATCGATCGGGTCGAGTATCCAGCGAACGCCACTGGTTCCAGGCGAGTCTGCTCCTTCCTCGCCCACGATCGCATCATCTGGCCGGGCGGCAAGAATGCCGTGCACGAGGTGCGCTTCGACTGCTTTGTCGGCCGCCGTCACCAGGTCTACGGGCGAACTCTTGGTGTCTGGTTCGGCGGCTGCGGCTGCCCTCATTGAGAGCGCAAGCGGCCCAGCCTCGTAAGCCAGTTTGGTTGCGAGCGTGAGGAGCTCAGCGTGTGCCGTCGTCATCGGGATGCTTCACCACGTTCCATTCGTTCATTGCTCGCAGAGTTAAGGAAACGATGATTCCGACGCCAACGGCGCAACCGACGCCACCGACAAGCGCCCCGAGCGCAGCAAGAACGCCGTTGCCTTCACTGAGTAGATCGCCGACTCCGTAGCCGATCAGGGCACCGAGTAGTCCGCCGACAAGAACACCTACGAGCGAAACCACCCTGGCCTGAAGCGGGGGAGCAGCGTTGATTGGCTGAGGGACGCGCATGCCCTCGAACGGCACCGCCACCGCCTTGTCATTCTCTTCGGCTGGATTTGCCGGCTCCATAGTTGGCATCTATGCATCGTATTGTCTTCGCCGTCCAACCAAACTGACCGTGCGGATGTGGTATCGATCTGGCAAGCTGTCGCGATGTCAGCCGAGCCCTTTCTCCCCGAGATTCAACCAGACGGGATGCGTCATTGGGCTGTAGCTGGTGGCGCGGTTCGAGTCGACGGTCAGGTGCTGATCGTGCAGAACAAGCGGCGAAATGGTGAAACTGACTGGTCGACGCCAGGCGGTGTGATTGACCCAGGTGAAGCTCCTCACGAAGCGCTTACCAGGGAGGTGCTCGAAGAAACTGGTCTCGTTGTGCAGGCCTGGAGCGAACCCATCTACCTAGTGCAGGTCATCGCTCCGACACTCGGATTCAAGCTGGACGTCATTGCGTTCGAAGCGATCAGCTTCAGTGGCGAGATCGCGATCGACGACCCCGATGGCATTGTGATCGATGCCGAGTTCGTTCATCCAACCGCAGCAATTGACCGGATGCATTCCGCGCCTCGATGGGTGGCTGAACCATTTGGCGCCTATCTACGCGAAGGCGTCGACGATGGCCGAAGGTTCGGCTATCGGGTCGAAGGTCCGTCACGCGAGGAGCGCAAGGTTCATCGCGTCGAGTAGCCAGTTGGTTAGGGTATTTGAATGCAACCCGGGCCGCCGGTCGCCGCAATTCTTCATGTTGATATGGACGCGTTCTACGCGTCGGTGGAGATCCGCGACAATCCTGAGCTGCGAGGTAAGCCGGTGGTCGTGGGTGGTTCAGGTTCACGAGGGGTCGTCGCCGCTGCCAGCTACGCGGCCAGGGTGTTCGGCGTGAAATCGGCGATGCCGAGCGTAAGGGCGAAGCAGTTGTGCCCCGATGCCATCTTCATCTCAGGCGACCACGCCCGATACGGCGAAGTGAGCGAATCGATCATGTCGATCTTCGCCGAGGTCACTACCCTCGTCGAACCGCTCTCGCTTGATGAAGCATTCCTTGACGTCAACGGAGCAGTGCGCCTTCTCGGAAGTCCGTACGAGATCGCCCGGTCGATTCGAAAGCGAATCTGGGATGTCGAACGGCTGCACTGTTCGGTTGGAATTGCGTCAACTAAGCTCGTCGCGAAATTGGCAAGCGGAGCGGCGAAACCGCAGATTGAAGGGCGACAGGTCAACCGTGGCCTCGGCATCATGCTGATCGAGCCGGGCGAAGAATCAGCCTTTCTCCGCCCACTTCCGATTAGAGCGATGTGGGGGGTTGGACCCAAGACGGCCGAACGGCTGGCAACGCTCGGCATCGTGACGGTCGGCGACCTTGCCGACATTCCACTCGAATCCCTCATTGCTACGGTCGGCGATGCGAGTGGCCGCCATTTGCACGAGGTCGCTAACGGCCGAGACCATCGGCCGGTTGAGTCCGACCGGGGGGTCAAATCGATCAGTCACGAGGAGACGTTTTCGACCGACCTCACAGACCGGACACAGTTGCAGCGAGAGCTCGTCCGGATGGCGGACGCGGTGGCTCGCAGAGCGCGCGACGCTGGAGTCAAGGGGCGGACCGTCAATCTCAAAGTTCGATATCCGTCGTTTCAAACGTTGAGCCGGTCGCTTACTCTCGGCACGGCGACTGACTCAGGGATCAAGATTGTCACCACCACCGCAGCCCTGCTTGATGAACTCGACTACAAAAAAGGCGTTCGGCTCCTCGGAGTTGGATTGTCGAACCTTGTCGCCGAGAGCGTTGCCCAACTTTCATTCGATGAGATCTTGTCATCAGATGTGTCGGCGGAAGGCCCCGGCGATGCGGCGTGGGAGCGTGCCGACAGCGCAATCGACGACATTCGCAGTCGATTCGGAACATCGGCAATCGGGCCGGCAGCGATCTTGTCGCGCGAAGGGTTGAAGACCAAGGTTGAAGGCGAGGGCGCTTGGGGCCCAGATTCGCCCAGCTCAGAGACGTAAGAGCTTGCCCGAAGCCCAAAAACTTGGGCACTTTGGGCCTCGATGATGGGCCGTTCGGTACTAGCTGAGGTCGGTGGCTCGCGATATTCTTGAAGAAGCGCGTTGTACCGGGCGGGAGACTGCGCGAGACTGATATCGCACATCGTCCCTCGGTGTGGCAAAATATCGGTCGGTTTCTGCTGGACATCGCTCGCGATGTCTCGTTCTTGGTAGGAAGAAAATGCCGCTCTCTGAAAACGAACAACGGATTCTTGATGAGATCGAGAATCATTTGCATTCCAGTGACCCCAGGCTGGCTCGCGAGGTCGGCCGCACGCGGGCCGACGAGCCCCACGTCGCATCAATACGTTGGTCGATCGTTGGACTAGTCGTCGGACTCGGCGTAGTCGTTGCGACGCTCCAGATTCACTTCCTGCTTGCGTTCGTCGGATTCGTCGTGATGCTCGTCTCGATGGTCGGCCTTGAACGTCAGCTCAGGAGTATCGGGCGATCCAGCCTCGATCAGGTCGCTACGGCCATCCGCTCGGCCAATCCGTCGATTCGACGAGATGCCCCAGCCGACGACGCCGGCGACCAATAGAAATAAACGCACGTTTCCGAGCGCCAGCGAGGAAAGGTGAAGGAACGCGAAGCGTTACCGGCGCCAGGTGCGAGGGTCGATATCTCGACGCCAACGCTGACGTACATTCACTCGCTCGTGTACCCGTCCGATAACAGCGCGGCTCGACTGACGTGCTTGTTCGGCTGATGCGTCGTCTGCTGATGTGGGATCGTATAGCGCCATCGTCGCAACGTTTGACAGCGCGGCGAGGGGCTCAGCCTCGAGACGCCGATCGCGTCCGGCTCGGTTAGCGAACTCGTTTCGTGTCTCGGCCGGTTCGCGTCGAAGGTCCATTGACCGACTCAGCTCGTCGACAGTTTCAGCCCAGGCCAGATCAACCTTCTCTCGGGGTGTGTGCGCTTTCGTGCGGCGGACCATGAGTCTCGCCTGGCGAATGAGCGGCACGGCAACAAGGTAGAGCGCTATGAGCGCAAAGAACCCGAGCAGCCAGGTTGGAGGTCGCCACGATTCCTTGGCGACGATAACTGGTGGGACCGATTCGCCTGTCGCAAAGTCGGGTCCATCGATATCGCCAGGGTTGCGTGGAGGCTGTGTGCTTGGGGTACCTAAGGTGTCGTTCGGATCACTGAGCGACGGGTCGACTGAATCCTGGCTTGCTGGCTGTCCTGTGTAAGCCTGGCCCGCTGGTGCGCCACGGTTTGGGGTTGGTTCGAATGCCACCCAGCCGTATTCGCCAAGCCACACTTCAGGCCAAGCATGGGCGTGTCGGCCCTTGATTTGGTAGAGGTTTTCTTCGCCCTCGACCTTGTCGCCCCAGGTGTAGCCGATCGCAACGCGGGCCGGAATACCGAGCTCTCGAGCCATGAGTGCAAATGTGCCGGAAAACTGTTGGCAGAAGCCGATCTGCTCGTCGAGAAACTGCTCGACGGGGTCGCCGACCCTGGGACTGAGCTCAAGGCTGTATTGGAATGCGCGGAAGTGATCCTGCAGTGCGAGCGCTCGGTCGTAGTCAGTTGTAAGACCAGCCGTGATGGCGGTCGCTTCGCTTTGAATTCTGGGCGAAAGGTTGTCGGGCAGTTCGAGATACACCTCAGCGATGTCAGAGGGAATGTCGGCGGAGGCTGATTGCAGCTCGGCGGCGGTGAAGAGCGGGGTGACCGACTCGAGCGTGTAGGTATCGCCTGGCCCAAAGGCGGCAGTATCGTCGCCGTCGATCGTCAGCGTGGCGTTTTCCTTGTTCCAGCTCAGAGGAACAGATGAATCGATGACCCGCGACGTTGCGTATGCTGCCGGCGCCCAGATCTCGCCAACGTTGTCGATTGTGAGGTTGTCAATGGTGACGGTGTATTGAATCGTCTCGGTTGTTCCTGGCGAGGTCAATATGGCATCGACGTCGCCATCGGCCGACACGAATGACGTAGACGTAGTCCACACCGCGCGTTCCCCGTCGTACTTCTCTAGGCCGCTGACTCGCCAATATTGTGGCGAGTCAGTCTCGACCGTGAACAAATTGACATCGCTCTGTTCGACCAGTCGCTGGCCAATTTCGACAAAAGGCGTGATTGGGCTTCGGGTCGGTGCCGAGGTGGCGCGGAACGAGTAGATCTCGTCAGAATCGCTGCCAGGAAGAAATGGTGTTGCGGATATGCCAACGACTAACGCCAGGCCGCTTACCGCAGCTGCAGTCCTTACAACGGCACTCGGGCCCCTGGTCTTATCTGACGCCAGCCACAAGAATGACGTGCGCAGGGTCGTCCAGCGTTGCGCGATTGCCCACACGACAACTGCGAGACCGAATACGAGAGTGCTGAGCAGCTGAGATTGACCAGAACCAAGCACGGAAGAGAATCCGAAGATCAGAGCGGCGGGAAGTACTGGTTCGAACGCGAGTCGGAGACGAAGAGCGGCCCAGTCAGTCAGTGTTGCCATCATCCAGGCCGCCACCATCACCCCGGCGACGAACCCATCGAACGATTCAATTGGAGCTCGAACCTTGCGGTATTGCTCGGCCCCGAGTTCGGTCAGCGTACGAAGCTGGTCTTGAGTCTCGCCCGTTGGAACGATGCCCCATTGTTGGGTGCCGGGTGCGAATCGTTGGGAGAGCAGTAGGGCGAGACCGACAAGCGAGAGTAGGAGCGCAGGGACGATCGGGACTCTCAGGCGGCGAAGCACAGCCGCAAGGAGACTTGCGGCTACTGCACTGCCGATCGCAGCGGTAGTCGGTTCTCGGTCGAGAAACAATCGCACGAATCCGAATGATGCGGCGGGCACAAGAAGGGCCGCTGCGATCTCGAGAATGAGCGGAGGATGCTCGACCCGTTCAGTCATGGTCGTATCGCCTTCATCGTCGCACCAATGAGCGGATCATGGCCTGGTGCCATTCTTCAATAAAGTCGTTCCGGCCGTCGTGCATGACGCATCCGGGTGGGGGAGTTGAGCCAAGCGGCTGACAAACGATCGGTATGACACGGTCATAGCTTCGCGCAGCTCGGTCGATTGCCTGCGTCAGCTCGTTGCTGGGGATGCCAGTAATGATGACGAGCGTGCCACCCTGGCCAATGCGACGGTGCCGGTCGACAGTACGAATGAGTGAGGCAATCTCAGTTGTGGAGAGCGTTGCGAGACGTTCGTCGACTCGGTCGAGATCGGACTTGTTGCGGATGTCGGTTGTTTCATGCTCGGCTGTTGTTGCGAAACGAACGAGTTCGTCACTTATGCGGGCGGCATGAAGGACCGAGGTTGCAGCTGCCATCGCTCGGTCTAAACCCTGATCGTCGTAGACCCCGGTCCGACGGTCGAGGATTACGGTGATTCGACCGGTTCGTGGCTTTTCGTCTTGCCGCACGATCAGCTCGTCTTGGCGGGCGGTTGCTCGCCAGTCGACGCGCCGAAGTTCGTCGCCCACGGTGTACGGCCGTAGCGCGTAGAACTCGTCGCCACCGATGGCTAGAGAACGGTGGCGTTGGTCTTCAGCCGTCGGATCGTTTCCGGCGCGAGCCTTCAATGTGCCAAGGGCATACAGATGGGGACGGACCAGAACGGTGACCCGGCGACCGGCCTCGAGAGTGGAGCGAAACAGACCTAGGGGGTCGGTCAGGGTGATGCCGAGTGGACCAAGAGCGAGAACTCCGCGGCGCTGAGCCGGGATACGGAAGGCGAACTCCGCCCGCCCCGTTCGACCAATAGGAGCGAGATGAATTGATGGCCCTTGAGCATCATCGATCTTGTCATCGACGCGGAGAACCGGTGTCGCAAACGAAGCTTCGTTGGTCAGGACAAGGTCGACTCGAACTGGCTGCCCGGCGCGGGGAGTGGCAGGGGTGATCTGGCGCGAGACGCGAAGGCTGACGCGAGACAATGCAAGGTAGAGCCATGAGAGGAAGAGGGCAGCCAAAGCGGCGGCGCCCAAATAGTAGAACTCGATCGTGCCAAGGAACCGTCCGAGAACAACCCCGACGGCCCCTGCGGTCGCAAGTGCGACGCCAGCACGAGTCGGCCAGATCAAAAACGGCCGCCAGGAATGGGAACGGCGCCGAGTAGGTCGTTTATTACCGATTCGGGATCGGTGCCTTGGAGCATCGCCTCTGGGTGCAGCACCAGGCGATGAGAAATGACTTCAGTTGCGACTGCCTTAATGTCATCATCGATGACAAATGATCTGCCTTGCGACGCAGCCCTCGCTCGACTGACGCGTTGCAGAGAGAGGGTGGCTCGCGGCGACATGCCGAGGGCGATGGCGTGATGCCGCCTCGTCGCTTCAGCTAGGTCGACCAGGTAGGACCGAAGCTCCGGCGCGATCCGAACCCGGTTGACGATTGCTGCCATTGCCGAGATGTCTCGCACCGAGGCGACCGCTTTTACTTCGGCCAACACCGTGTCGCTCTGGTGTGTCTCCAAGATCGCGAGTTCGTCTTCACGTTCGGGATAGCCGACGGAAATGCGCATCAGGAAGCGGTCGAGCTGGCTCTCAGGAAGTGGGTATGTTCCTTCCTGCTCAATTGGGTTCTGGGTAGCGAGAACCATGAACGGCCGGGGGAGTAAGTGGGTCTGGCCGTCGACGGTGACCTGGCCCTCCGCCATCGCCTCGAGCAGTGCAGATTGTGTCTTGGGTGACGCACGGTTGATTTCGTCAGCGAGCACAAGACCAGCGAAGATTGGACCAGGGCGAAACTCAAATGTGGAGTCGCTTCGGTTCCAGATGCTGATGCCGGTGACGTCGGCAGGCAGGAGGTCTGGCGTGAACTGGATGCGTCCAAGGTTGGCGTCGAGCGTGCGACTTAGGGCCTTGGCGACGGTTGTTTTGCCTACTCCTGGCACATCCTCGATAAGGATGTGCCCTCCGGCGACAAGACAGAGCAGCACGCTCTCGATAACGCGCGGTCGTCCACGGACAACGGTCGCGATGTTGCTCGCAATCGCACTGAACGCAGTAGCGAACTTTTGCGCTGTTTGATCGTCGAGCTGGGTCGGGTCGTCACTTGGCACTGACAGGGCCCCTTCATCTTTGGCTCCTGGCACCCTAGCCGCCTCAACCGCTGCTTTGTCTTCAGACTGGCAGACGATAATGACCTAGGTCTCGTCTGCGATTTCCGGCGTCCCATATGCTGGGGAAATGGCATCGAAAACCAGACCAGTGCTCGCCATCGACATTGGGGGTACAAAGCTGGCCGTCGGTGTTGTCGCTCCTGACGGACGAATTCTTGAGCGATCTCGATGCCCAACCACGCGAACTGCTGACGGCGATGAACTCTTTGATTCGCTGACCCAATTGCTAGAGCCACTTCGCCCATTCGATCAGTTTGAGGTGTGTGGAGTCGGCTGCGGCGGTCCGATGGCCCAGGGTGGGGTCACAGTGTCACCTCTCAACATTCTGGCGTGGCGCTCGTACCCGCTACGCCAACGACTCGTCGATCACACCGGCCTTCGCGTGTTCGTCGACAACGACGCAAAGGCGCTTGCGCTCGCTGAGGGTTGGGTCGGAGGGGCGGTTGGTGAGCCCAACTACATCGCAATGGTGGTATCGACTGGAGTCGGTGGGGGAATTGTGCTCGATGGCAGGCTGCTCGATGGCGGGTCAGGAAACGCCGGTCATATCGGGCATGTAGTGGTGAATCCAGGGGGCTTCGAGCTGGCAGGGCACGTGCAAGGCGTGTTGGAAGCCGAGGCGTCGGGAACCGCAATCGCCGCGCAACGTGGCATCCCCGCTCAAAATGCCGACCACGACGAGATGGTTCGGGTTGGCACACTTGTCGGTCAGGCGGTCGGGTCCGTTGCCAACTTGCTCGATCTTCCGCTTGCGTTGGTCGCTGGCTCGGTTGCGCTCGGTTTCGGTGAACCGTTCTTCGCTGCAGCTCAGAATGAGGTAGACCGGATCTGCCAACTCGACTACAGCAAGGGAACCCGTATCGTCGCTGCGTCGTGCGGCGACAACGGGCCGCTTATTGGAGCGGCAGCCGTCGGTCTGCGTGGTTTAGGAGTGTTAGTAGTCGGCTGATGAATCCGGCCTGCGGCGCGCGCTGACACGCGTTTCTGACTGCTATCTTCTCACGAATGCTCATCGCCGCAACTAGTGCTCGCGACTCATTCGTTTCGCTTGATGTGACCGCCACCGCGTGGATCGGGCTCGCTGTCGCACTCTGCATAATGCTTGCTGTCGACCTCATCAGGCATCGCGATGATCACGAGCCATCGACCCGTGAGGCATTACTCGAGACTCTTGGGTGGATCACGTGCGGCCTGGCGTTCTCCGTTGTGGTGTGGTTCGCCTACGGATCTGGCGCATTCAGTGAGTATCTGGCCGGTTACCTGATCGAGAAATCGCTCAGCATCGACAACGTGTTTGTGTGGTCGATTCTCTTTACGTCGATGTCGATCCCGGTGAAGTTTCAGCACCGGGTGCTGTTCTGGGGCATCTTTGGGGCACTCGCATTGCGGCTTGGTTTCATCCTGCTTGGTACGACCCTCATCGATCGGTTCTCGTGGCTGCTCGTTGTCTTTGGACTGTTCCTCGTCGTGACAGGAATTCGAATATTCCGTCACAGAGACGACGAGGGAGACACAACATCGACAGCTGGACTCGGCTTATTGAAACGCATCATGCCAGTGAGCGATGAGCTTGATGGTCACAAGTTCTTCACCAAGAAAAATGGCGTCCGGGCAGCCACGCCACTATTCGCCGCTCTGGTTGTTGTCGAGTTCACTGACGTGATCTTCGCCCTCGACTCTGTTCCTGCGGTGCTCGCAGTGTCGAACGAACCGTTCATCGTGTTCGCGTCAAACGCGTTTGCGATTCTTGGACTGCGAGCGATGTATTTCCTGCTGGCCAATGCACGCCAACGGTTCCACTATTTGTCTCACGGACTTGGCGCCATTCTGGTGTTCGTTGGCCTCAAGATGACCTTCAGTCACTGGTATCACCTTGACACTTACCTGTCGCTGTCGATCATCGTGGCGATGCTGGTCGCCGCCGTCGTGTTCAGCGAGCGCAAAGCCCGCGCCGCTCACTCCGTTCGCTAACCGCCTTTGTTCGCTGGCGCTTTAGGTGGGGAAGGTCTTCTTCCACTCGAGCCAGGTGATGAGATCATCACCGTGCATTGGTGTGTCACCGTCGCCGCCGTATGCCGTCTCGAGCCGGAAATGCATCCAGCCCCGATCGGGGACGGGCAAGAACGGGCGGTGGCGCCACCAGCGTCGGGGGACGAGGCCAGCGGCGGCACTGGTCGCCGTGCGCCAGAGATCGGGACGCCGGGCGAGGCACTTCAGTGCCTCACCAGACAAACCGGGAACCAAACGGCTCATCTCGCCTACCTATTTGGGCGTGTCACGCCAGGAGCCACCGTCGGCCCGTGGCTCTTTGGGGAGGCCAAGGACCATCTCACCGATGATGTTGCGCTGCACCTGGCTGGTACCGGCGTAGATCGTGCCGGCTCTTGCGTTGAGGAACGTGCCAATCCAGCTTCCCGAATTGTTTGGTGCACCGGGAGAGTCGGTCGAGAACGCAGACGATGGGAACTTGCCGTCGATGACCATGGCGTTTGCGCCGAGAATATCGATTGCGAGCTCTGTCGAGATCTTGTGATACTCCGACCAGAACAACTTGAACGTTGAGGCGTCAGGACCGGGATGATGACCGGCCAGGAAGCGAGTGAGCGTTCGCATTCCTAGGTATCGCATGATCTGCGTAGTCGTGTAACAGGCTGCGAGACGTTGCCGGATGACCGGGTCGTCGGCTTTGCCTTGCTCCCTGGCGAGTTCTTTGAGACGGTCGAACTCGACACCGAAGAGGACTGGCGTCGTTGCCGCGGCCTCGCCTCGCTCGAAGCCGAGCAGGGTCATTGCCACACCCCAGCCACCGTTTACTTCGCCGATGACGTTCTCTCTTGGCGCCTTGGCGTCGGTGAAGAACACCTCGTTGAACTCTGAGTCGCCCGAGATCATCTTGATCGGTCGGACTTCGACTCCCGGTTGGTCCATGGGGACAAGTAAGAAGGTGATGCCACGGTGCTTCTTTGCTTCGGCATCTGTTCGCGTTAGGACGAAGATCCAGTCGGCGAGGTGGCCAGCGGAGGTCCAGATCTTCTGGCCGTTGATGACCCACTCGTCGCCGTCGAGTTCGGCCTTGCAGCCGAGGTTTGCCAGGTCTGAGCCCGCATTGGGCTCGGAGTAGCCCTGGCACCAGGTGTCTTCGCCCGAAATGATGCGAGGTAAGAAGTGCTTCTTCTGCTCCTCTGTGCCCCAGGTCAAGATGGTGTTGCCGACCATCTGGATGCTGAAGGCGTCGTTTGCGCCGCCCGACGGCACGCCAGCCTTCGCAAACTCTTCGGCCATCACGACCGACTCCATCGAGGAGAGGCCAGCACCGCCATATTCAACTGGCCACGAGGTGGCGAGGAGTTGGTTGTCGCGGAGAATGGCTCGCCATTCGTTAGTGAACTGATGGGCAGCTTCTGGGTCGAGCGCTCCGATGCCTTCCCAGTTTGAGGGAAGGTGCTCGGCGAGAAACGCTTGGATCTTTTCGCGGAAGGTGTCGGCCTCGGCCGGATACGTGGGTTGCATAACCAAGAATCTAGACCAGGTGGTCAAGTAAACGTCAACCGGTGAAGTCCATCGAGAAATTGGTCCAGTGTTTTCTGCCGGTCGAGGGGGTGGGGGAGTCCCACCTTGAGTCGTTCAATGTCGAGGCTGTCTGGTACGAACTCGGGGCGTAGCAGTGCCTTAGTGACCCTCCAGGGCCAGCCCTCAACAAGTAAACACTGGAATCGGGCACCAGCTTTTGTACGCCGCTGTGAGAGGCCGACGACTTTACGCCCGGCAACGGTTACCTCGCCGGGACCGAGGCCAGCGAAGCAAACCGCTTGACCCTCAACCGGGTGCCGCAGGGGCCCCTCGTGCACGTGGACGTCCGTCTCGCCGAGCTTGCGGAGCGTCTCGGCCCAGAGTGTGCCAAGCCAGTTGAACGAACGGTTGACATCGGCCAGCCACAAGTGGTGCGTTGGCGGAACAATGACATCGAGCCATAGCGACCGATCAGGCTCGACGACAACGAGCCCGCCGCCCGACCGTCGGCCGCAGACCTCAATAGCGTGTGTATCCGCATACATCTGGTCGATGATTTCCGGTCGCTGACGACTCCCCATGACCGCCGCGGGACGAACGAGTTGATGAAGCCAGAGTGCAGGCTTCGTGTCAGGCGATGGTCGCAACGCATGGAAGTCGGCGGCCGACCCGACGGTCGAAACAAGACGCCAGCCAGCATCGCGAACGCTATCAGCAGCGGGATGGTCGAACCGGAGAAAGGGGGAGAGTGGCGGCGGCGGCACTCCGTAAGCGTAGGTGAGCCGGCCCGACACTGGTGAGCGAATCCGTTCTGAAAACTTTACCCAATGTGGCAGGGCGAACGCTGGCTGCGTTGGATCCGACTGGCGTCGGCAAGGACACGCCGTGAAACGAACGAGCGTTCGTCACGCAATGTGCTGTGATGACCGCAGAATGTGTCGAAGTGGTTGATTAGTGCAAGCAAGTGTCATATGGTGTCACGCAGTGGAGGACAAGCCCAACGTAATCGGGTAAATCCACCATCAAGTTTCAATCCGGTTTCGGCCGGCCCCTCGAGAAGTAGGTTCCGGTTGTTCGTTGGTGAACACGAGCATTCGCTTGACTCCAAAGGTCGAGTTGTGTTGCCAGCTGATTACCGAGCCCTTGTTGTCGACAAGGGCTACGTCATGGAGCTTGACGACTGTCTCGGGCTATGGAGTGAGGAAGGCTTCAAAGAAGTTTCAGCAGAAATCCAACGACAACGAGATGCACAGCAGATTTCCATTACTGCGCACCGCGAGTTTTTCGCCAGCGTAAGCGACGTCAAGCTTGACAGTGCTGGTCGTATCTCGCTTCCCAAGGCTCTCCTTGAGTCAAAGGGTTTCGGATCGCAGGTCGTCGTGGCCGGTGTTCTTAGTCGTGTCGAGATATGGCCTGCCGAGCGCTACCGAGCGCTCCAAGGAACAACCGATGCCAAGGCCGAAGTGGCCGCAGCGGTTCGAAGTTTTCTCTAATTCGCCCAGCAGAACTTTCACCCGCCGTACATCGAAAGGAGAGTCAGCGACATACGTTTCGAATCGTTCATCGGTTACCCTTCGGGAGCTGTTGATGGGTAACTTCTGCCCCACAACTCCGCCCGCTACCCCTCAAGTGAGTCCAGGAGAGAAAACCCTGGCTTGCGCTCAGTTTCCGAGGGGTTACCGATGGCCGAAGCGAGCAGTCGCTCGGAGATCATGCTGGACGATCCACGCCTTGATGGCACCTCAGACGAAGATGCTGAGCACGCCACGGCAACTGGATCGTCCTTCGCCCACCAGCCAGTCATGCTGGCCGAAGTGGTCTCCGCTCTCACCGAGGCGCCGCCCGGAACTGTTGTCGATTGCACCCTTGGTGGTGCCGGTCACGCTGCAGCCCTGTTGGCCGCCGCACCTCATCTAAGCCTCATCGGCATCGACCGGGATCCAGTGGCGCTTGCTGCCGCCACCGATCGGCTAACCGAATTTGGTGGACGAAGCACAGTCGTGCGAGCCCGCTTCGATCAGCTTGCGCAGGTTCTCGACGACGAAGGCGTTGACGAGATCGCTGGCTTCCTATTTGACCTTGGCGTGAGCTCACCACAGCTTGACCAGGCCGATCGAGGCTTCAGTTTTCGAAACGACGGCCCGCTCGACATGCGGATGGACCAGACGACCGGTCGAACGGCGGCCGATATCGTGAACTTTGCCGATCATGGCGAGATCGCCGGGATTCTCCGCCGCCACGCCGATGAACGATTTGCTGGCCGCATTGCGTCGGCAATCATCTCGAATCGGCCAATCGAATCAACGAGTCGTCTCGCTGAGGTCGTAGTAACTGCAATTCCTGCGGCGGCTCGACGCAAGGGTGGCCACCCGGCCAAGCGAACCTTTCAAGCGCTTCGGATCGAAGTTAACGATGAGCTTTCGATTCTTCGTCCCGCGCTCGAGGCAGCTGTCGAGCGGTTATGTGTCGGTGGTGTAGGCATCGTCCTCACGTACCACTCAGGCGAAGACCGAATAGCGAAAGACGTCATTCGAAGCAATAGCACCGTTGTTGTGCCGCCAGGACTGCCAATACCGGCTGAGGAGCCGGACTTTGTCGCGCTTCGACCGCTGGCTCGCAAACCGGGCCCCGAAGAACTCGCAAGTAACCGGCGATCGGCAAGCGTGCGAATGCGCGGCATCCGTCGTCAAAACGAACGGCAGGTGGCGGCATGACTAGCGCAGCACAACAGTCGCGACAACGGGCAACCAGTAAGGGTGCAGCGGCGAAGTCGCAGCGTCCCCGCCTGCGAGTCATCGACCACAGCAAGCTCAAGCGGGAATCGCGTCGACGCTCGGTCGTGATGGGCGTCATCCTGTTTCTCGCTGGCTGCCTCTTCGTGATTGCGTTCGTTCATGCGACTCTGGTGCAACACCAACACCAGCTCGATGTGATCAACTCAGAAATTGCCGTGGCCGCAGAGCGAAGCGCCCAACTTGAGCGTGACGTCAATATTGCGTCGGCTCCGGTTGTCATCGTGGAACGCGCCGAAGCGCTTGGAATGGTGCGGTCCCAAGACCCGGTCTACCTCGTTGCGAACCACTATCTTGCTGGTCGCCTTATAACGGGCCAACTGCTTGAGGTAGGTGCCTCGCTTGAGCCGGAACAACTGGTGGGTGCTGACTCCGTACCTGGGGAGACTTCTGAATGAGCGACCGGCGCCCGCCCGCCCGGCGGCCATCCTCGCGTTCGACGAGTGCTCGTCCTAAAAACCCAAGGGCGTCCCAAACCCGAGGAACCTCATCTCGTAGAACCTCGTCAACCACGTCAAATCAACGTCCTGTAGGCGCCACCGCTGCGCGAAAGCCAGCCACACGAAACACGCGGAAGCCGCCTGCACGCAAGCCGGTAGCGAGCCGGTCGACGGCTCGCCAGAATCATGGGCCAGACGCCGCAAAACGAATTCGTGTTGTCGGTGCGCTCTTCGCCGTCATCGCCCTTTTGTTTGTTGCCTCGCTCGTTGATCTTCAGGCACTGAGCTCGGATCGCTACGTCTCTTTGGGTGAGCGGCAACGAACTCGGACCGAGAATGTCGCCGCCTACCGAGGCAGCATCCTCGACCGAGACGGATTTGTCCTCGCCGCTTCAACACCAGCCAAACGAGTTATCGCCGATCCGACCATGGTTATCAACCCAGTCGCTACGGCTGCGCTGCTGGCGCCGGCTCTTGGTATCGATGCTGCGGTACTGACCGAGCAACTCACTCCTGACTCTGACTCAGACCGCTACGCAGAACTCGCTCGGTATCTCGACGAGGGGGGCCTCGATCGTTTTGCCGCGGTTGAGGAATCCGCAGCGAGCGACCTGATGTCTGGCATCTTCCTCCAGTCAGAAGAGCAGCGGGTGTACCCCGCTGGATCGCTAGCTCGACCCCTCGTTGGTGCAGTCGATCCCGATGAGATCGGGACATTCGGTATCGAGTACCTCTACAACGAGGTCATGACCGGTGTCGCCGGATCGATGACTCACGAAGAGGGCGCTGGCAAGTACGGCACCATTAGTGTCGGCGACTTTGTGGTTGATCCGGCCCGCGAGGGGTACGACGTCGTCCTGACGATTGACCATCGCTTGCAGTACGTCGTTGAACAGGCGCTCATTGAGCATTGCGAGGAGACCAGAGGAAACTGGGCAACTGCGGTTGGCAGCGATCCCCGCACCGGTGAGATTTTGTTCATGGGCACCGCTGCTCGCAACGAGGATGGCACCTGTTCGGTGCCAAACTACAACGCTGCGCTCATCAAGACGTTCGAGCCTGGTTCGGTGATGAAGGCGGTGACTGTGGCCGCTGCAGTCGACGAGCTCAATATCGACCGAAACAGTACGTACGAAGTGCCACGATCGCTGCGAGTTGGCGACACCGTGTTCTCGCAGGACGATATTACGCCTGCCTCGTACCCGCTCATCGACATCATCGCCAATTCGATGAATATCGGCACGATGCTGATGGCGCGCGATCTGGGTCCCTACAAGCTATATGACTACATGACGGCGTTCGGGATTGGCCAGCCAACTGGGATCGAATTCAAGGGCGAGGCTCGTGGCAGCCTTCGCGACCCTGATGAGTGGTACGACTCCAACATGGGTTCGATTCCCATCGGACAGGGCGTGAGTACAAACGCCGTCGAACTCCTATCGGCATACAACGCGCTTGCCAACGATGGACTCTTTGTAAGCCCAAAGTTGGTTCGATCGCTCGTTAGCGCCGATGGCCTGGAAATTGTTACCGAGGCACAGACCTCGACCCGAGCTGTCTCCGCCGCTACCGCCGATGAGGTCACGGCAATGCTGCAGGCAGTTGTCGATCGCGGAAGCGGTCAGGCGGCCGCAATACCGGGGTACAACGTCGCCGGAAAGACCGGAACCGCCTGGAAGGCGTATGACGACGGCACCGGAACGCTGACCTACGGCGAAGACGGCACTCGCCGCTACACCGTGACGTTCGCTGGCTTCGTGCCGGCCGAAAACCCTCAGCTCTCGATGGTCGTCGTCGTTGATGAGCCCAAGTCGCAGACCACTGCTGGCCTCGTCGCCGCCCCACTGTTCCGCGACATTGGGTTGTACGCGTTGAGAATCCTCGGTATTCCGCCAACCGACGCATCACTCGCGCAGACTCAGACCGATGGTCCTGTTCGGGCCGCACCGACACCGGCTCCGATTACCGAGGAGCCAACCGACGTTGGGGATGATGCTGTCGCCGAGGTCGAAGCAGGCGGAGACTGATGGCAATCCTGCTTGGTGCCCTCTCTGGGCCCGGTCGTCAGCTGACGGGTACGCACGACATCAATCTTGTGGGCGCCACCCACGACTCTCGCCAAGTGAAACCGGGATTTCTCTTTTGCTGTGTCCCTGGTGAAGCATTCGACGGCCATGACTTCGCCGCCACCGCAGTTGAACAGGGTGCGAGCGCCTTGCTCGTCGAGCGGCTACTTGAACTCGATATTCCCCAACTTCTCGTCGACGATGTCAGGGCCTCCATGGGCTCAATTTCGGCCGCCATCTATGACAACCCTTCAGGCACCCTGAGCGTCATAGGGGTCACGGGAACTAACGGCAAGACCACAGTCACAGAAATCCTCGTCAAGATCCTTTCGCATGCCGGGTTGGCTACTGACTCCATCGGCACGCTTTCCGGCGCCCGCACAACTCCAGAGGCCCCTGAACTTCAAGGGCGACTCGCCCAGATGCGAGACGGGGGAGCGGGTGCGGTTGCGATGGAGGTGTCGTCGCATGCCCTTGAGCTGCATCGTGTCGACGGTTGTCATTTCGCCGTAGCGGTATTCACAAACCTAGGTCGCGACCATCTCGACTTTCATCACACACAAGATGCCTACTTCGCAGCCAAAGCCAAGCTTTTTCTAGATGATCGATCTGACATTGCAGTCATCAACCTTGATGATCCAAAGGGTCGAGAACTCGCTGCGCTTACGACGCTTGAAGTGGTTGGCTACGGGCTTGGCGATGCCAAGGATCTACGCCACGAAGGCGCTTTCACCCGATTTGTGTGGCGAGGCTTCGAGGTGCGCCTTGGACTCGCTGGCTCTCACAACGTTTCGAATGCACTCGCCGCGCTTGAAGTCGCTCGTGTGCTTGGAGTCGATCTCGAGGCCGCGATCGCCGGCCTCGCAGCTATGGAACCACCCGCTGGTCGGTTCGAGTTCGTGCCGACAGATGCCCCCTTCTCAGTCATCGTTGACTATGCCCACACTCCTGACGCGCTGGCTGCTGCCATTGACGCTGCTCGTGAAGTTGCGACGAACGGTCGCGTTGTTCTCGTTTTCGGATGCGGTGGTGACCGAGACCACGACAAGAGATCAGAGATGGGACGAGTCGCTTCGGAACGCGCCGACACTGTGTTCGTCACGTCAGATAATCCTCGGTCCGAGGATCCGCACACGATCATTGACGCGATTGTTTCCGGCTTCGGGCCAGATTCTGAGCCAACGGTCAACACAGATAGGGCGAGCGCCATCGGCCACGCGATTGATTTGGCTCGCCCCGGCGATGTGGTTCTCATCGCAGGGAAAGGGCATGAGACCGAGCAAGTGATCGGCAGCCAAGTGCTTCCATTCGATGATCGGCTTGTCGCCCTCAAGGCACTCGAATCCCGAGCCCCAACTCGAACTCCAGGAGCCACCGCCTCATGATTCGCCTCCTCGCTTCAGCCGCGATCGCCTTAGTCCTGACCGTGCTCGGCACGCGGATTCTGATTGACCTTCTCACCAGTCAGAAGATCGGGCAACCGATTAGAGAAGATGGCCCCCAAGGACACAAGGTCAAGGCGGGCACGCCAACGATGGGCGGTCTCACCTTCGTCGCTGGCGCCGCCGGCGGCTACGTGCTCTCCGACCTCATTTTCGGCGGCGTCTTTACTCGTTCTGGCTTGCTCGTCATGGGTGCGATTCTTGCCGCTGCGCTCGTTGGGTTCGCTGACGATTGGATAAAGGTCAGTCGTGAGCGCAATCTGGGTCTGAATAAGCGGATGAAGCTGGCAGGACTTCTCACCGTCGCCATCGTGTACGCCGTGCTAGCTGTGAACCTCACCCGCATTCATACTGACGTCGGGTCAACGGGACGCGCCGCAAGCGGTATCCCTCTCGGGACAGTCGGTTGGGTCATCTGGGCTGTGATCATTATTCTTGGTTCGTCGAACGCCGTGAACCTTACCGATGGGCTGGATGGTCTCGCTGCTGGCTCCGGCATCTTCAGCTACATCGCATACGGGATCATGGGATTCTGGATGTTCCGCCAAATCGGCACCGTTCAGGACGTGTACCAGAATCCCCATGCGCTCGATCTGGCGGTGGTGGCTGTTGCCATGGTTGGTGCTCTCGCCGGCTTCCTGTGGTTCAACGCAGCTCCCGCTGAAATCTTTATGGGTGACACCGGATCGCTGGCGATCGGCACTGGACTGGCGTGCCTCGCACTGGCAACAAACACCGAACTGTTGCTCCCGGTTATTGGTGGCGTGTATGTCGTCGAGACATTGTCGGTCATGCTTCAGGTTGGCTTCTTCAAACTCACCAAGGGCAAGCGTCTGTTCCGGATGGCTCCGATTCACCACCATTTCGAACTGCTGGGCTGGGCCGAAACGAAGGTCATCATCCGTTTCTGGCTCATCGGCGGGGCGCTGACTGCCGCTGGTCTCGGTCTGTTCTACGCAAGTTGGGTCAACAATGTTGAGCTGGTCCAGCCGTGACAGACGCTGATCGACTGGCGCGGCCACTCGTTGTTGGTTTTGGATTGACAGGGCAAGCAGTCGTCGCCGCATTGCGGCGCCGCTCGTACCAGCCGACGGTCGTCGACGACCGGGCTACCGACGTCGCAGTCGCCAAGGCTGCTGCGGATGGAGTGGAGCTATTGGCCGCTCCTTCAGTGGACGAACTCGCAGATCTGATCGCGAACGCTTCTGTCGTACTGCCATCACCAGGGATCCCCGATCATCATCCGCTTTTCGCTCTGGCCAAAGGAGCCGACGTCCCGATCTGGAGCGAGTTCGACCTTGCCTCCCTGTGGGACGATCGCATGATTGTTGGCATCACCGGAACGAACGGCAAGACGACGGTCACCCTTCTTGTCGCCGACGCACTCGAGCGCTCGGGGCTGACGGCGGCCGCCGTTGGCAATATGGAAGTTCCTTTGGTTGCCGCAATCGAGGACCGTTCGATCGATGTTTTCGTCGTAGAGGCGTCGTCGTTCCGACTCGCACACAGTGACCACTTCGCCCCGAACATCGCCGCGTGGCTTAACTTCGCCCCCGATCATCTTGACGCGCACGCGACGCTCGCCGATTACAAAGCGGCAAAGGCGTCGATCTTCGCGAACCTCAAACCAACCGATATCGCGATTCTGAATGCCGAGGACGAGGTCGTAATGGCCCACCGCCCTCCGACCGCGACGACGGTCACGTTCGGCATCCAGCAAGCTGACTGGTCGATCGAAGGTGGTCAGCTTGTCGGCCCGGATGGCCCCGTGGTCGCTGTCAACGACTTGCAGCGCTCGCAGCCGCACGACCTTGCCAATGCAGCGGCCGTCGCAGCAATCGCTCGCGCCGCCGGGGCCACGATGGCCGGTATCGCTGGTGCGCTGAAGGCGTTCGAGGGGTTTGCTCACCGGCTCCAGCTAGTAGGAACCTGGAATGACGTGAGTTGGTACAACGACTCCAAGGCAACCGTGCCTCACGCAACCGCTGCTGCGGTCGGTGGCTTTGACTCCGTCGTCCTCATCGCAGGCGGCAAGAACAAGGGGCTCGATATGACCTCGCTGGCAGAACTAGTTCCGCCAGTGCGTGCGGTGGTCGCGACTGGTGCCGCGGCCGACGAGATTGCTGAAGTTTTCGGGGCACGAGTGCCAATTGAGAAGGCTCAGACGATGGACGAAGCAATCCGACTAGCCGACCAGTTTTCCCAAGCCGGGGACGCAGTGGTCCTTTCACCGGCGTGCACTTCGTACGACTGGTATGACAACTACGAACAACGGGGCGATGACTTTATGTCCCGAGTAAGGGCGAGATTCCAATGACAACGACGACGCGACGTTCCACATCTCGGAAGTCAGCCACGAAGCGAACGCCAGCCAAAAGCCGTTCTGCGACGTCACGGTCGACCGCCGGCGCACGGTCAGCTACAACGCGTGCAACCTCGGCACGCTCGACAGCTGCTCGCTCGACGACGGCTCGCGCTACCGCCAAGCGCCCGGCGAAGAAGCGGACATCGACGGCCAAGAGCGTTGCCCCTCGCAGGGCGGGTCGCACCGTCGGCGGCGAGCGGCTTAGTGCGTGGATCATGCTCCTTACAATCGGTCTCACGCTCTTCGGGCTCGTAATGGTGCTCTCTGCCTCATCGGTCGCGAGCCTGTATCAGCTTGACGCGTCACCCCTGTTTCAGTTCAAAAGGCAGGTCATGTACGCAGTTATCGGAGCAGTAGGATTCCTGTTTGCCCGTGCCATTGACTACCGGGTTCTGAGCCGCCTCGCCACCCCGCTTTCGCTGTTGTCGATCGCCACTCTCATCGCCGTCCTCATTCCCGGCGTCGGACAAGAAGTCAATGGTTCACGGCGTTGGCTCAACATCGGTATTGGTCAGCTACAGCCGTCGGAGTTCGCAAAGCTGGCGCTGGTCGTCTTCGTCGCCGAACTATTGTCACGCCGGGCCAAGTTCATGGATCGGCCCGAGGTAACAGTTCGGCCGATCATGGTGTTACTTGGGATCTTCTCCGCTTTGCTTCTCGCCCAACCGAAGTTGGGTACGCCCATCCTGCTTGCAGCGGTTGCATTCATCATGATGTTCGTCGCCGGCGCAAAGGCTTCGAGTCTCGCAACCTGGACGAGCCTCGGACTCGCTGGTGCGACTGTCGCCGCAATGAGTTCTGCCTATCGCAGAGACCGGCTCTTCGCATTCATCGACCCGTGGCAATACCCGTCAACCATTGGGCTCCAGACAATTCAAAGCCAGGTCGGAATCGCCTCCGGTGGCCTCCTCGGCGTCGGACTCGGTGCATCGCGCGCGAAATGGGGATTTCTACCAGAAGCGCAGTCTGACTTTATCTTCGCCATTGTCGCCGAAGAGGTCGGTCTGTTGGGCGCTGGTGCGCTCATCGGCGGCTTCGTCCTATTCGGTGTGCTTGGCGTCAAGACTGCGGTCCATGCCCCCGATCGGTTTGGCATGCTGCTAGCTACTGGTCTCACGGTTTGGATCATTCTCCAGGCCTTCTTGAACATCGGGATGACCTTGGGCAAGCTTCCAATCACTGGCGAACCGCTGCCATTCGTTTCGGTTGGCGGCTCAAGCCTCATCATGTCGCTGTTCGCAGCTGGCCTACTCGCGAACGTTGCCCGCCGAGCCCAGATATGACATCTGTGCTGACAGATCACACCGGATCCTCCGAAGATCACATCGGGGTCAAGGTCGTCATCACTGGCGGAGGAACTGCGGGGCACACGAATCCTGGTATCGCAGTTGCGCAAGCGCTCGTGGCAAAGGGACTGTCAGCCCACTCCATTCGATTCATCGGGGGTGAGCGCGGCAATGAGGGCACCATCGTGCCACAGGCTGGCTTCACGATTGACCTGTTGCCGGGTCGTGGCATTCAGCGGTCGCTCGCTCCTCGCGCTGTGAAAGCGAACTTCGGTGCTATCGCCGGTCTTGTTTCTGGGCTCGCTCAGGCCTTTAGATTGATGCGTCGATTGAGGCCGCAGGTAGTGCTTTGCCTTGGTGGTTATGCCTCGTCAGGAGCTTCGCTCGCCGCGCTGGCGCTTCGTATTCCCGTCGTCGTCACCGAACAGAACGCGAGGGCGAGCGCGGTCAACCGAATGATCGGCCGCTTCGCCAAAGTGTGTGCACTCCCGTACCCAGACACCGACCTGCCCAAAGGGGTTCTTACCGGCAACCCGATCAGGGCAGAAGTTATTGCGGCGGTCGAGGGCACATCAAAGGCGAAGGCCCGCGAGATGCTTGGCCTTCCCAGCGATCGATTTGTCGTGGCTGTGTGGGCTGGGTCCCTCGGCGCTCGCCGAATCAACGAGCAGGTGCGAGCTCTTGCCGAATTATGGTCTGACCGAAGCGACGTGGCGATTCACCATGTCGTCGGCCGGCGCGACTGGGACCAATTCAGTGACATCACCGCATTCAGCAACACGACGGCTTTGCACTACCAGGTCGTTGAGTATGAAGACCGCATGCCGATCGTGCTTGCGGCCGCCGACCTTGCCGTGTGCCGGTCTGGAGCCTCGACCACCGCCGAACTCGCGGTGGCTGGTCTGCCGTCGCTTGCCATCCCACTGCCGCATGCTCCGAGGGACCATCAACGGGCAAATATCGCCGAGCTCGAAAAGGCTGGTGGCGCCGTTGTACTCGAGGATGCCAGTCTGACGGCCGACCTTCTCGCTACGCTGATTGATGAGGTCATTCTCGACGAAACGCTACGTCAGACCCGATCTGATGCCGCAAAGTCAGTTGGCCGCCCCGACGCAGCCGAGGCAGTGGCAACAATTGTCTGTGAACAGGGCAATATCGTCCTTCCCCCGACACGCGAAGACTCGTGATGCCTGATTCCCCAGATTCTGAATCTCCAAATCTAGAGCCCTTTGATCTCGGTCGACCGAGGAAGATCCACATCGTCGGTGTCGGCGGCTCCGGAATGAGTGCAATCGCCGAGATCTTGTCAGGAACCGGTCACACCGTGAGCGGTTCAGATCTTGTCTCATCGGCACCGCTTGAGCGGCTGAAGGCGGCCGGTAACCAAACCTTCGTCGGCCATGATGCGTCCCAAGTCGGCGACGTCGATGCCGTGGCAATTTCGACAGCCGTGCCTGAGTCGAATCCCGAAGTCCTAGAAGCGAGACGTCGGCAAATCCCAGTGTTGCGACGGGCTGAGATTCTGGCTGCAATAACGCGTTCGTGGCGAACCCTTTCGGTCGCAGGAACGCACGGCAAGACAACTACTTCGGCGATGTTGACCGCCGCGCTTCGCGGCGCAGGGCTCGATCCGGCATTCATAGTTGGCGGCGACCTTCGCGATCTGGGAACGGGAGCGCAGGTCGGGAAGGGCGACATCCTCGTTGTCGAGGCCGACGAGAGTGACGGCACATTCGTTGAGCTCGAATCGGCTGGTGTGATTGTTACCAATGTCGAAGCCGACCACCTGGAGTACTACAAGACCTTTGAGAATCTGAAGGCGACGTTTGATCGGTTTGTCCGACAACCGTCTGGACCGAAAGTGATTTGTATCGATGATCCCGGAGCGGCCGCTCTCGCCGCGACGGTGCCAGACGACGAGTTGATCAGCTACGGGACGGCTGAGCGGGCCAAGTGGAGAATCGTCGAGCCACTACCAACGCCAGTCGGCATCTCATTTCGAGTCCTCCATGCCGACCACCCTGCAGTTCAAATCTCGTTGCGCCAGCCGGGGATGCATAACGCTCGCAATGCAACCGCGGCGCTCGCCATGGCCGTCGAGATGGGCGCCAATCTCGATGCGGTCGTCGCCGCGCTCAATGACTTTGGCGGCGTCGGCCGCCGGTTCGAGGTCAGAGGCGAAGTGAACGGAATCACGCTCGTCGACGATTATGCCCATTTGCCAACGGAGGTCTCGGCGGCGCTCGCGGCGGCGAAGAGTCTGGCCCCGAAGCGTTTAGTCGCCGTGTTTCAGCCGCATCGGTACTCTCGGACACAGCAGCTCTGGTCGACCTTCACCCACACATTCGTTGATGCCGATCTTCTCATAATCACTGGAATCTATTCCGCAGGCGAGAAGCCGCGTGCTGGAGTGACGAGCCAGCTAATCGCTGACGATGTTGCGGCTGCGAATCCGGGTCTCGAAGTTCGTTACGTCGAACAATTGGATGACGTCGTCAGCCTTCTTGGCGTCGAGCTTGAGCCTGGTGATCTTTGTATGACCCTTGGGGCCGGTGACCTCACCAAGACGCCAGACGAGGTGGTTTCGCTGCTCGAGTCCCGGTTTTCTCGTGATGGCTGATTCGAAAGAAGAAAACTGTGCGGCGGCCATCAATGGGCTGCAGGCTGCGTTCGGCGGCAGGCTCGAACGCGACGCGTCGCTGGCTGCCTATTCGACCTACCGCGTTGGCGGCTCAGCCGCCGCCCTTCTCGCAGTTCAGTCGGTCGCTGACCTTGTCGCCGTTGCTGAGGTTGTCCGACGTCACGACCTCTCGATTCTCGTGATCGGCAACGGATCGAACCTACTTGTCGCCGATGCCGGCTTTCCTGGCCTAGTGCTTCATCTCGGCGAGCCGTTTGCGTCTATTCGACCATTACTTGAGTCGAACACGCTCGTCGCTGGTGGTGCCGGGCTCCTCCCGGTTGCTGCGAGACAGACCACGAAGGCCGGACTCAGTGGCTTCGAGTGGGCTGTCGGCGTGCCTGGCTCGGTCGGCGGAGCCGTGCGGATGAACGCAGGCGGCCACGGCTCTGACGTTGCAGCGTCTCTACTCCGGGTCAGTCTGTTCGACCTTCTCACCGGTGAGCTGAGCGTCATCGACGCCGCAGAGCTAGGACTGAGCTACCGGCATTCGAACATTGCGGCCACCCAACTTGTGCTCGAAGCAACATTCCAGCTTGAAGCGGGCGAAGTCGCCGCAGGAGAACAAGAGCTAAGCGAAATTGTCCGATGGCGTCGCGAGCACCAACCCGGAGGCGCAAACGGGGGGAGTGTGTTCGCCAATCCTGATGGATATAGCGCCGGTGCGCTAATCGACGAGGCTGGCTGTAAAGGTCTTCGTGTCGGGAGTGCAGAAGTCTCACAGAAGCATGCAAACTTCATCATGTCGAGCTCTGGGGGGTCCGCAGACGACGTCTTCGATCTGATGGTTGAGGTGCACAGGCGCGTGCAACACGACACGGGAATCTCGTTGCGTCCCGAAAACCGTTTGATTGGTTTCGATCTCTCGCGATTCGTCGAACCGAACTCGAATCCTGGGACATGCGGTGGCTAAGGCAGGGGGAAAGGCGACGAAACCCGATCCGAGAATTACGGCTCGTCGAATCGAGGTTAACCGCGACGCTGGGCGTCACCGGTTGCGGATCATCGGGTTACTCACCATTGCGTCTCTGATTGTTGTCGGCGGAATCGCCCTTTCAAACTCTCCACTTCTTGACGTCGACGAAGTCGCAGTTGATGGCCTCAATCGCACTGCTGAAGCCGATGTCCTCAACGTTCTCACTTTGCAGATCGGGGATCCGCTCGCAGAGCTCGACCTTGAGAAGGCTCAAGTCGAGGTTGAGACTTTGCCGTGGGTCCGTACTGCTGATGTAGATCGAGGGTGGCTGGGAACAGTACGTGTAACCATCGAGGAAAGAGTGCCACAACTCGCGATCTCGTCGCCGAGCGGTTTCGTGTTGGTTGACGAAGGCGGACGCCAACTAGAGATCGTCACGGCACAGCCCGCTGAATTTCTTCCCGTTGCCGGGGTGACCGCGAGCGGAGAGATTGGTGAGCCGGCGCCAGTTGAAGTGCAGTCGGTCCTACTTCTCGTTGACGCCCTCGACGCACAGACTCGGGCGGAAGTGAGTCAGGTGCTCGTCGACGAACGACATCTTTTTCTTGAGCTCGCAGCCGGTGGCCGAATCAACCTCGGCGATGATGCTGGACTCGTCGAAAAGCTCACAAGCGCTCGCACAATTCTCGACCAAGTTGACCTTCGATGTCTATGGGAGATTGACGTCAGAGTGCCAACCGCTCCCGCCGTTACCCGATTGAGCGCCGAGGGTATTCCGGGAGCATCGTTGACCGAATTGGAAAATTGCTCCTAGGGTAACGGAGTTAGTGTTTTGCACCCTCCTGTGATCAATCGGTCTCCCATGGCCCCCCGTAAGGACACCCGCTACCTATGAACACCCAGAACTACGTTGCCGTCATCAAAGTTGTTGGTGTCGGCGGTGGCGGCTGTAACGCCGTAAATCGAATGATCGATGCAGGCCTCCGCGGGGTCGAATTCATAGCCGTCAATACTGACGCACAAGCTCTGCTCATGAACGACGCAGAGACGAAGATCCACATCGGGCGCGATCTGACCCGTGGCCTCGGCGCTGGCTCAGACCCCGAGATCGGCAAGCAAGCGGCCGACGATCACCTCGACGAGATCGCCCAGGCACTCGATGGCGCCGACATGGTGTTCATCACTGCAGGCGAGGGTGGCGGTACAGGAACCGGCGCCGCACCCGTCATCGCTGAGGTAGCCAAGGGGCTCGGCGCACTCACCATCGCAGTAGTTACACGACCGTTTGGATTCGAGGGTCGTCGACGTGCTTCACAGGCCGAGAGCGGGATCTCACTCCTGAAAGAAAAAGTCGACACGCAGATCGTCATTCCTAACGACCGGCTCCTCTCCATCGCTGACGAGAAGACCACGATGGTCAACGCCTTCCGGATGGCTGACGAAATCTTGCTCTCGGGCGTTGCCGGTATCACCGACCTGATTACAACGCCTGGCTTGATCAACACCGACTTCGCCGACGTTCGAATGATCATGCACGACGCCGGTAGCGCCCTCATGGGAATCGGCAAGGCATCAGGCGAGGGGCGCGCACTGGCCGCCGCTCGTGCCGCTATTGCCAGCCCACTGCTTGAGTCATCAATCGAAGGCGCTCGCGGCATCTTGCTTTCAATTGCCGGATCGAGCGAGCTCGGCTTGTTTGAAGTAAACGAGGCCGCCGAGATCATCCACGACGTCGCGCACGCCGATGCCAACATCATCTTCGGCACCGTGGTCGACGAAGGGCTCGACGACGAAATCCGAGTCACCGTCATCGCCGCTGGTTTCGATCGTTGGGACGCCGTGCCAGACGCGTCCCGCCGGACCGCAGACGAAGACGAAGCCGCATTCCTCGACGAGGGTGGCGACGATGACTTCGAGGCAGGACGGGCCCGCTCCCGCGCCGCCACCGACATCTTCGGCAGCGACGACGACGACGATCTCGACGACGGCTTCGACGTTCCGTCGTTCCTGAAGTAGCCAGGAGATCCCGTTGCTCAAACCGCCGAGCGGTCGATGAGTATTCGGTGGTCAATTCCGTGCAGCGATTCGGTCGTTGCCGAAATCGTGAGTACGAGCCGCGTCGACGGTAGTTTTCGCGTCCCTGTGCATGGTGAAGCAGCGGCTCCAGAACTTGTCGTGGCGAGGCAAACTCTCGCCACGAATCAGGGCATTGCCCCCGGCCCGTGGACCTGGTTTCGTCAAGTCCACGGCAACACGGTTCACGAAGTCAGCGAAGCGGGCGAGTTCGCCGGCGCCGAGGCCGACGGTGCACTCACGACAACCTTCGATTGCCCGCTGGCGATCAACACCGCAGACTGCGCACCGGTTGTACTGGTCTCGACCCGAGGGGTTGCTGTTGTCCACGCCGGGTGGCGAGGAGCGAAAGCAGGAATCATCGAAGTCGCGGGAGCACGACTCCTGCGTGATGGTGGAGAACCGGTGGCGGCGCTACTAGGCCCCTGCATCGGGCCAGGATCATACGAATTCAGTGAGGCCGACCTGATGGATTTGGTCGATCAGTACGGAGAGTCAGTCGCGTCGAGCACCACCGCAGGCCGACCTGCGCTTGATATGGCTGCACTTGTTGGCGCCGCCTGTTCGAACGCGGGATGGGAGCGGCCGAGTCCAAGTGCCTGCACGAGCGACGGCAACTACTTCAGCCATCGCATCAGGGGCGACATCGGCCGACAAACCACGGTTGCCTGGCTTCGCGCCGCCGACCGCACGCCCGAAGGGCGGCAGCCGTGAGTGATTCTGGACCCGATCTCGTTGCTTCGATACATGAGCGCTTGGTCGAAACTAAGCAGCGGATCGACCAGGCGAGCAATGGCCGCCCGGTCACCATCGTTGCGGTGACCAAGATGTTCCCGATCGAAGTTGCTCAAGCGGCTGTCGCCTGTGGCCTTCACGATCTCGGAGAGAACTACGCGCAAGACCTTGCGGCGAAGGCCGACACGTTGAGCGATCTCGATATTCGGTGGCACTTCATTGGCGGATTGCAGCGAAACAAGATCAAGCGGTTTGGCTCGGCGGTGTCACTTTGGCAAACCATCGACCGGCTTGAGCTACTCGACGAACTGGCGAAGCGAGTTCCGCACGCTGAGGTGCTCGTTCAAGTCAACACAACTGGCGAAGGACAGAAGTCGGGCTGCGCGCCCGGCGACGCGGAACGTCTGGTTGAACATGGCCGAGCGTTAGGGCTTCACGTTCGAGGTCTCATGACAGTCGGACCAACCGACGTTTCAGTCGATCCGGTGCCCTCATTTGCTCGCCTTCGCGACCTTGGAGCGTCAATTGGGTTGCCAGAACTCTCCATGGGCATGAGCGGCGACTTTGAGCGAGCAATCACGGAGGGAGCAACGATGGTGCGGCTCGGGTCCGTTTTGTTCGGTGCTCGCCCCACAGCACGGTAAGGTCTGTATGACAGTCGACGCAACGGCTTGAGTAGCGCTCAGGTCATTGGCTCGCATAAGATGCGCCACCTTTGGTTGCACTTGAGAGTAAGGTAAACCGGGGCGCCAGCCCAATAGAGGAATTGACGGACGGAAAATGGCGATGCTTCACAGTCTCAAGGTGTACCTCGGTCTCGGACCAGACGAGGAATACGACGACAGCTACCTCGACGTTGATGACGGCGACGGCTATTTCGAAGACGATCGCTATGACGACGAACCAAGTCCATCGCCGCGAGCCGAAATGGGTCACAACAACCCAGGGCCACGGTCAAACAACCCAGGGCCACGATCACTTCGGGCGACCAGCCACGATGATGGTTCCGAAGCCACGAGTTCAGTGCGCCCCCTTCGCCCCGTGCCATCGAGCGAGTCGGCGGACAACACAGTGTTTACGCCACGAGCATCGGCGGCACGACCATCGACCTCAGCGTTCGAGCAAGACTCGTCAGTCCGGCCAGTTCGCGTCGAGCGGTCAAAACCTCGAACTCTGAATCCAGAATCGTTCGGTGACGCCAAAATTGTGGCCGACGAGTTCAATCGCTCGACACCTGTGGTGATGAACATGCAGGGCCTTTCACGTGAACTCGCCCGTCGACTCATCGACTTTGCAAGCGGAGTTTGCTACGTGCAAGGCGGCAAGATGGAAAAGGTTGCGCCGAACGTGTTCCTGCTGACGCCAAAGTCGGTTGAAGTGTCGGACGAAGACCGCCGACGCCTCGAAGAACGCGGCTTCGACCGCTCGTAGTACAGATTTTCGGCGTTGACGCTTTTTCGCGCTACAGCGTCCACAGATTTGTTGGCGTGAGGTACTACCCTCCTACGCATGCCTGTACCAAGCGACAATCTGCGATTCCTGCGCAAGCTTCCCAAGGTTCGTTTCGACGAAGAGCCTCGTGGATATAGCAAGGCCCAGGTCGATCGCGTGCTCGAAAACATCGCACCGATCGCGGACTCGATCGAAGACCTTCAACGCCGCCTGAGCGAAGCTGAAGGCCGAGCCGCAGTCGCCGAATCGAGACTGGCCGAAACAGAAGCCAAGCTCGTCGAGGTCAGGGCTGCGAAGCCAAGCGTCGGTACGGAAGCGAGCCCATTCTCGGAGCAGGCTGATTTTGCTCCCGCCGAGTCCGCTCCGGCGGCCGAGCGCATGGTCGACAGCGACTTTGACCAGACGCTCCGCAACACACTGCTAACAGCCCAACGCACCGCCGACAACACGGTACGAGAAGCAAATGGCGAGGCCGAACGCACCAGGTCCGAGGCGCACGATGAGGCAGCAGCAATGGTCGACGCGGCGAAAGCCGAGTCGGCGTCCCTCGTCGAAGCGGCACGCGCTGACCGCGATTCGATTGCAGAAACTGTCGCCTCCGAGCGTCGACGCCTACTGGGCGATGTCGACCGCGAGGCTGACCAGCGGCGCATCGACATCGAAGAAGCGCTACTCGCGGCAGAAGGAGCCGAGCGAGATCGCCTCCTGCAGGAAGTCACCGACCTCCAACAAATCCGAGGTCTACTTGCCCAGGACGTCGACGTGTTCGAGTCCCACCTCGCCGAGCGTCGCAGTGCCGTCGGCGATGCGATCTCAAAGCTCGCTGGCATTCTCGATGAAACAAACGGCCTAAGCGACGTGGCAGCACCGGAGTTCAGCGAGCACGAGGTTGTCGACCCTGCGCAGTTTGAAGCCGTCTCCATCGGGCTTCCCGACGAGGTCGAAGAAGCGCTTGAGCGTGAAGAAGAGCCTTCGGTTCCAGGCGGGGAAGGATTCCTCTTTGGCGAAGCACCTACCCGAGACGATGATGCGGGCCTGTTCACTGACGGTGAGACACAGATGTTCCAGGTCGTACTCACCGACGACATCGCCGATGACTCATCCTTCGATGATTCTGCTTCTGATGACTCTGACTCTGACAACTCAGCGTTTGAAGACGAGGAATCTGACGATTCAGCTTTTGAGAGTGTTCACGGTGCATTCGACGGAGTCGCCGACTTTGACGAGGCCGATGAGGACGACGGCTACGAAGACGAGCACGACGACGATGACGCTCGCGACGTGCGCCAACCCGAAGGGTCGGTTCGTCCGGCATGGGCCGACGCCATTCCGCCCGACTCACCAGAGGTCCATGTCGACCACGCTGACGACGCCGGAAGCGGCGCCTCTGATCCGTTCCTCGACGAACTGCGCCGTGCGACTGGCGAAAATGATGAGCCAGACGACGCCACTGATGAAGCGCTCAGTCGATTCCTCGAAAAGGACGACGACGCCGGTCGCTCAGGTTGGTTTAGTCGGCGCAAGTAACAACGATACCTACAACGCTAGGCGCTGGTCCGGACTGCGATTGCCATCTGGAGTGGCTCGCCTCCGAGTGAGTATTCAGAGGCTTCGCTTTCGCCATCGCACGTTCCGACGACCTTGCCAAGCACCGCGTTTTCGACGGTGGATAGGTAGGGGAGGATCACCTGCTGTGCGGGTGAAAGGGTCCATCGGATGTCGATTCGGTCGGTGACATTGAGATCTATGTCTTTGCGAGTCTGCTGGATGATACGGATGGCGTCGTTGGCGAGACCCTCGGCGAGAAGCTCGTCGGTTGTGTCAGTGTCGAGGACAACAACGGCATCGTTGCCGGGCAGAGCTGCGGCGGCAACGCCCTCCATGGGGTCAAGAGCGAGTTCAAAGTCGTCGCCGCTCAGCGTGTGGCCGCCAACGGTGACGGTCCCGTCGTCGTTTGACTGCCACTCACCGGCTTTGGCGGCCTTGATGACAGCCTGGACGTCTTTGCCGATTCGTGGCCCGAGGGCTCGACCGTTTGGCTTGAGCCGGAATGTCCCGTACTCCTCAACCTGATCGGTGAACCGGATCTCTTTTACGTTGATCTCGTCGGCGAGTAGATCGGCGAAAGGCGCAATTGAGTCGGTCCCTGAGCCTGCGACCGTCGCCGAAGCCAGCGGAAGCCGCACTCGAAGGTTGCGCTCCTCGCGTAGCGAGAGCGCCGCAGAAGCGACCGCTCGCAGCGTGTCCATTGCGGTTACGAGTTCGAGATCAGCTGGCATCTCGTCTGGCTCTGGCCAATCTTGCAGGTGCACCGATGAGGTCGGGTCTTCCGGATGGAGACCCTGCCACAGTTCTTCGGCGATGAAGGGGAGTAGAGGGGCAATCACTCGGCTGAGCGTCTTGAGGACGCTATAGAGCGTGTCGAGCGCGTCGGTGTCGACAGCGTCGCCACCAGCGTTCCAGAACCGTTCGCGTGATCGGCGGACGTACCAGTTGGTGAGCGCATCGAGGTAGTTCTGCACCGCGATGCATGCCCCGGCGAGGTCGTAGTGATCAAACCGGTCGGTTGTCTGCTCTACCAGCGCGTTGGTTTTGGCCAAGATGTATCGATCAAGCAGGTTTTGCGAGTCGAGTCGGTCAGTCGCTCGGTAGCCGTCGGCGTTCGCGTACAACGTGAAGAAGCTATATGTGTTCCAGATTGGCAGCATGACCTGCCGGGTGACGTCGTCGATTGCCTGGTCTGAGATGCGAGCGTCGCCACCTCGCACGATGTTTGACGACATGAAGTACCAACGCAGTGCGTCGGATCCTTGCTTGTCGAAGATATGCGAGGGCTCGGTGTAGTTTCGGAGCTTCTTCGAGAGCTTCGCTCCGTCTTCGGCCAGGAGAATGCCGTGACAGATCACGTTCTGGAACGCAGGCTTGTCGAAGAGCGCACCAGCCAGGACGTGCAGGGTGTAGAACCAGCCGCGAGTTTGGTTGATGTACTCGACGATGAAGTCAGCAGGGAAGTGCGACTCGAACCACTCCTTGTTCTCGAAGGGGTAGTGGACCTGGGCGAATGGCATCGACCCAGACTCAAACCAACAGTCGAGCACCTCGTCGACCCGGCGCATTGTTGACTTGCCGGTTGGGTCGTCTGGGTTCGGTCGGGTGAGCTCGTCAATAAAGGGACGGTGAAGGTTGTCAGGCCGAACGCCAAAGTCGGCCTCGAGTTCGTCGAGGCTCCCGTAGACATCGAGACGTGGGTACTCAGGGTTGTCGCTTTGCCAGATAGGGATGGGGGAGCCCCAGAACCTGTTTCGGCTGATTGACCAGTCGCGAGCGCCCGCGAGCCATTGGCCGAAGCGGCCCTTTTGCACATGGTCGGGGATCCAGTTGATGTCGAGATTGAGCTCTTCGAGACGGTCGCGGATCTTTGTGACCTCGACATACCAGCTGGAAATGGCCTTGTAGATGATTGGCGTGTCGGTTCGCCAGCAATGCGGATAGTTGTGGTCGTATGTCTCGTGACGGAGGACCTTGCCTTGCTCCTTCAGCTTGGCGATGATGAGCGGGTTCGCGTCGAAGACGAGAATTCCTTCCCAGTCGGGAACGTCAGATGTGAACTGGCCGCGGCCATCGACGGGGACGACATTGCCAATCTGAATACCGTTCTCTTCGCTGACCCGCTGATCGTCTTCACCGAATCCGGGGGCGATGTGGACGACGCCGGTGCCGTCGGTTGTTTCGACGAAGTCAGCGCCGAGAATACGGAACGCATCACCGATCCGGTCGTTGAAGTACGGCATGAGTGGCGTGTAGGTGCGGTCGACAAGCTCGGCACCAGTGACAGCGCCGACTTGTTCGGAGCCATCAAGCTCTTTGGCATAACGTTCGATCGCCTCTGCGCCGAGGACATAAATGAGCCCGTCTGGCATCTTCATGAGGGCGTACTCGACCTCTGGCCCAACTGCGATCGCGAGGTTGGACGGCAAGGTCCATGGAGTAGTGGTCCAGGCGAGGATCTGCATTGGACCGAGATCGCCCTCACGCGGTGTCAGCTCGAAACCGACAGTGATGGCCGGGTCTTGGCGGGGACGGGTGGCGTCGTCGATTCGAATCTCGAAGTTGGAAAGCGGCGTTTCTGCTCCCCACGAGTATGGCATCACCCGGTAGGCCTCGTAGATCAGACCCTTGTCGTACAACTGCTTGAACGCCCACATGACGGATTCCATGTAGTCGACGTCCATTGTCTTGTAGTCGTTTTCGAAGTCGACCCACCTGGCCTGGCGGTTTACCGTCTTCTCCCACTCTTCGGTGTAACGCATAACCGAAGTGCGGCACTCGTCGTTGAACTTCTCGATGCCGTAATCGATAATGGCGGCACGGCCAGCCACGTTGAGTTGCTTCTCAGTCTCCATTTCGGCTGGAAGGCCGTGACAATCCCAACCAAAGCGCCGTTCGACGCGCTTGCCCTTCATCGTTTGGTAGCGGGGGACGACGTCTTTGACGTATCCGGTCAGAAGATGGCCGTGATGAGGGAGCCCGTTCGCGAAGGGAGGGCCGTCGTAAAAGACGTACTCGTTGTCGAGCGATCGTTGCTCAACTGAGGCCTCGAAGGTTTTGTTTTGCTCCCATTGGCCCAGAATGCGGCGTTCAATCGCAGGGAAGTCTGCTCTTGGGGGCACGCTTGGGTATGGCAGGGATGACGCTGTTGACATGGCCAACAGGCTACCTTCGCCGTGTGAGGTCAAACCCCCATTTCCCGTGCCGGCCATATTGTCTCAATTCTGATGTCGATCCACGCTCTGATCGGGCCGCTCGATGACGGCGCTTTTCGGCGCCTTCGAACGCTCGACATGTGCGAGTTTGTCGCTCCTGAGTTGGCTTAGAGGCCTGCTCGGTCTACAATTCGGCGACTCTCGGCCGGAAAGGAGCGCCATGCCCGCATCGCGCACCTCGAAATCGTCCACTGTTGCAACCGCAAAGAAATCAGCGGCAAAAAAAACGGCGGCAAAAAAATCAAAGCCTAAAAAGGCAGTTTCTTCTGCGAACAAGCCAGCTCAAGCGAAGAAGGCTGCGCCCAAAAACACTTCTGAGAAGCGGGCGGCCGCAAAGAAGGCAGCGGTAAAGAAGGCTGTCCCCAAGAAGGCGGCGGCAAAGAAGGCGGCGGTAAAGAAGGCAGTGGTAAAGAAGGCTGCCCCCAAGAAGGCGGCGGCAAAGAAGGCGCCAGCCGCGAAAGCCACCGCCAAGAAGACCCCAAGTTCGAAGTCAAATCTCTCGTCCGTAACAAAGGCATCATCAACGGTGACACCACCTAAATCCAAGGCCAAGGCAAAGACAGCACCAGTTCCGGCCGAACTACCCGACTACCTCACCGATAAGGCATGGCTGAAAGCTCAGCGAGAAATCTTGGTTGAGGAGCGCGAGCGTTACACAAAGAGTGCAAAGAGCCTCGCCGACGAAGCAGCGCAGCTCATGGCCGATCGCGAGCCAGGCGATGTTCAGTTTGACGAAGAATCGGGCGAAGGTGACACCATCGCCGTCGAACGTGACCGCGACCTCGCGCTTTCTGCCAAAGCACGAGAGTCTGTCGATGACATCGATGCTGCGTTCGCTCGTCTCGACAAGGGAACCTACGGAATCTGCACCAAGGGCGGAGACTACCTTCCGAAGGAGCGCCTTGAGGCAATCCCGGAGGCGTCAATATGCGTGCAGCACAAGACCGCGATGTTCTAACGAGCCAATCATCGTCGCCTAGCTGGTTACGAATAACTGGTGCCGTCAGCATCACCATCATCGTGCTCGATCGAATCACGAAATGGTGGATCGAATCTCGGCTTGAGCCAGGTTCGTGCGAGCGGGCTGAAGACGCCTGTATCGACATCATCGGTAGCCTTCGGCTGCATTTCATTGAGAATCCAGGAATGGCCTTCAGCCGTGGCGAAAACATCGGGCCGCTACTCGGTGTCGTAGCGTTCGTCATGAGCGGCGTCCTGCTACGGCTCGCCATGACCTCATTTTCACCTTGGCGTCAAGCCATGTTCGGACTCATTATCGGCGGCGCGATTGGCAACCTAATCGATCGCATCGTTCGTGCCGACGACGGATTTCTAAGTGGGTCGGTTGTCGATTTCGTCGATCTCCAGTGGTTTCCCATTTGGAACGTTGCTGACGCTGGCATCACGTGTGGCGTAATCGGGCTACTACTACTTGGCAACCGTGGCGAACCGCACGAGCGGCAGCAGCGGCAAACCGCCGCCCAGCCCCAGACTGAGGAATCGAATGATTGAACCGCCAAGCGTTGAGCACTTTGAAACTGCGGTTCCCGAGTCGCTGGTCGGCGAACGAGTCGATCGGGCGGTCGCGTTCTTGACCGGTCTTAGTCGTCGCGATGTAGCCGCCATGCTCGCATCGGGGGCTGTCCTCGTCGATGGGGTCCAGCCATCAAAGCCCGCGCTGAAACTCGAGGAAGGTGCGATCATTCGCGTCGACCTTCCAGTACGTGCCGACATCGATCCGGCTGATCCTTCGATCCCGCTGACAGTTGTCTACGAGGACAACGACGTGCTGGTGCTGGAAAAGCAGCCACACATCGTGGTGCACCCCGGATCTGGCACGCCAGACGGCACAATCGTAAATGCACTGTTGCATCGGTACCCCGACATTGTGTCTGTTGGCGAGGAAGGCCGACCAGGAATCGTGCACCGTCTCGACAAGGGAACCTCTGGTCTGCTGATGGTTGCCCGAACCCAGGAAGCTTACGAAAGCCTCGTCGGCCAACTATCTCGACGATCTGTGTATCGCCGATACATCGCGCTCGCCTCTGGTCTTGTTGAAGCTGACGAGGGACTGATCGACGGACCGCTCGGCCGGTCGGCACGGGACGCCACGCGTCGGGCAGTTGTTGCCAGCGGCCGCCCAGCCCGAACCCGCTACGTCGTCTTGCAGCGGTTTCCAGATGAGGAACTCAGCCTGCTCGAGCTCAGGCTCGAGACAGGCCGAACCCATCAGATCAGAGTCCACCTTGAGGCGATCGGCCACAGCGTGGTTGGCGATCCACGTTACGGAGGCAAGGCAAAGGCCTTCGGCCTCACGCGACCGTTCCTTCATGCCGCGGGCCTAGGTTTCGAGCACCCAACGAGTGGCGAGTTTCTTTCGTTCGAGTCGCCGTTGCCCGCCGATCTTGAGACGGTGCTCGCTCAGTTCGACGGCCACACGCCGTAGTGACTCACTTCGCTAAGTAAGGGCCGGGCTCGGTTCGCGGAACGGCCGGGTTCATCGTCGAGCGGTCGCCCGAGAGCGATCGTGGCAACGAGTCTGACGTCGTCAGGAACTCCAAATTTGTTTTTGACAGCCGCTTCGTGGTCGAAAATGCCAAACAGGCACGCCCCCAGGCCACGCTCGCCCGCAAGTAGCAGCAAATTCTGGACCACTGCGCCTGCGTCAACCCACCAGAATGGCACCGGCCACTGCTCTGTTGACTCACCGAGGCCAGGCCGTGCTTTGTCGGTCTCGCTATAGCGCTCGCGATAGCTGTCTGGTCTGGTCGTAACGATCACAAGCACGGGTGCCGCAAATAAACCCTGCCAGCGGAAGGCTTCTCGGCCAGTTGGCGTGAACGTGGTGCTCCAGTAGCGCTCGCGGCCGCCTGGGTCGTCGAGAACGAGGAACTCCGTCGCCTGGGTATTTCCAGCGCTCGGACCACGGCGGGCGGTATCGAGGAGTTGATTGAGGTCGGCGGCCGGGATCGGGTCTGGGGCGAAGGCCCTGACCATTCGCCGAGCCCTGATCACATCACTTAACGCACTATTGGATGACGAATCTTCACTCACGCCGGGGCGGGGTCTCCGCTTGGCCACGGGGCAGCGCCACGCGACATCAATGCGACGTCGGCCAGAGTGAATCGCTCCAGAAGGCGCCGCATCTCAGCACCGACGCTTTGCCATACGGCGAGAAGGACGCATTGGCCTTCGTGATCACATGCTCCGTCGGTGTGAGGTTCGCCAAAGTCGCCCAACGTGATTGGTCCGTCGACAGCCCGAATGATCGAGGCGAGCGTGATGTCTTCGGGACTCCTGGCCAAAACATAGCCACCGCCTACTCCGCGTTTCGATCGAACGAGACCAGCGCCCTTCAGCGCGAGCAGGATCTGCTCAAGATATGGCTGGGGGAGTCCGGTCTTCTCGGCTATGTCTCGGACCGTGGTCGGGCCCTGGTCGGGGCCTTGAAGGGCGAGCGACAGGAGGGCACGGCTGGCGTAGTCGCCACGGGTCGAGACTTTCACGGGTTCAGCGTAGTTCGCTCAACCCAAACTCGCGGCGACGGTGCGTATCGGCGGGCATGAAAGGGGTGCACCGCCCCGTGTGGCGACATGCGGCTCTCTTGCGGCCTATGCTGTGAAACCCACCGAGTAGACCGAACGGACGATGGTGACTAATCCGGTACTTCCCCGCTACGGAAACGGGTGCGTTTCCGATCTGATGGCCCATTTGCTGAATCCGAGTACGGCCGGAATAGCGATCGCTTCGCCAACCGACCCAACGGGCCGTTCCGCTCCGACGATTGCGGTCGCCAAACAACGAGTGCTAATTGTGCTCGACGGGCTCGGCTGGAATCAGCTCGTTGACCGATGGCATCTGGCCCCCGCAATGGCGGCGATGGCGGGTGGGCCAATCACTACGGTGGCGCCGTCAACCACGGCAACGGCGCTCACATCGATCACTACTTCTTTGACGCCAGGAGAGCATGGCATCGTTGGGTACCGAATGATGATCGACGGTGAAGTCCTCAATACACTTCGCTGGAGCACCAAAACGTTTCCAGACGCACGCCGCGCTCTTCCCGCTGACAGTCTGCAGCCGTACCCGCCGTTCCAAGGCGCCCAAACGGCGATGGTGACAAAATCAGAGTTTGAAACCAGCGGATTCACTCAGGCGCATCTGCGCGGCGGCCGCTTTGCCGGCTACCGCACGCCGGCAACCCTCGTCCATCGGACCGTCAATGAGATCAGGCAGGGTGAGCCAGTCGTCTACGCCTACTGGGATGGAGTCGACAAGGTCGCTCATGAATACGGGCTTAACGAGGTCTACGAGAGCGAGATCATCTTCGCCGACCGGCTTGTCGAGGCAATCTGCGAGAGCCTCCCGAGTGGGGTCGAGGTACTAGTAACTGCAGACCACGGCCAAGTCGACTGCGCGAACGGATCGATCGACATCGACCCAAGTGTGCAGTCGCTTCTTTCCGGGCTGAGCGGCGAGGGCCGTTTCCGGTGGCTGCACTCTGCGGGGGCGCCGGCCGATGAGATCGCCGCTCGTGCCATCGAGGCACATGGCCACGTCTCGTGGGTTCGCACGCTGGAACAGATAACAGACGAGCAATGGTTTGGTCCAACGGTGTCGCCCGAGGCGAGAAGCAGGCTTGGCGATGTGGCCCTGTTGCCATTCGCTCCCGTGTCATTCTCCGACCCAGACGACACTGGCATCTTCGACCTCATCGGCCGACACGGTTCACTCACCGCCGCCGAGATGCTCGTGCCACTGCTGCAAACCATCACCTGAGAAGGAACCAAATGGCTGAAACCGAGGGCGAAGCCCGCATCGACAACGCAGACCACATTGAAAAGGCGGAGGTCATCGATAAGGAAGAGCCTGCTTCGCAGCCGCCAGGAAGCGTCTCTGAGCCGGCCAAGGTAATGCGCATTGGCTCGATGATTCGCCAGCTACTCGAGGAAGTTCGCACGACCGATCTCGATGAGCCGGGACGCCGCCGCTTGCGCGAGATCTACGACAGCTCGATCGTCGAACTCTCGACAGCCCTGTCGCCCGATCTTCGTGACGAGCTTGTAACCCTCGGGCTGCCCTTCGGCGAGAACAGCGTGCCGAGCGAGGCCGAGCTTCGTATCGCCCAGGCTCAGCTTGTTGGCTGGCTAGAGGGCCTCTTCCACGGAATCCAGGCCACCCTCTTCGCTCAACAAATGGAAGCGAAGAAGCAGTTGGAGCAGATGCAGCAACCGTCGAGTCGCATGCTTGGCTCCGGTGGCCCTGCGCAACAACAGTCACCATCCTCGGGCGTCTACCTATAGCTCGGCGCTGCGGTCCGCCTATGGCGGCTCTACCAGCGAGGCGATACTCCGTCTAGTTTGCGTTCGCATCCGAAATGGCGAGACAATGACGGGCGGCGGGTGTTGGGGAAACCGGCTTGCCGGGAGAGTTGAGCTTGGGGGGCCGCATGGCCATAGAAGTAGTGACGAAGGACTGTTCCGCACTTGGCGATGCAGACTTGGCTGAGATGGCCGACTTCTGTATGCCAATGAGCGGTCACGAGATAGGCATGCTTTCGAAGCAGGCCGAAGAATGGGTGCTGGTTAGCCGGGCATTTGATGGCGGCTCGCTCGGAGGCTTCTTGTTCTCGACCCTTGAGCGCATTGGGGGTACCCCCGCCGTTGTGATCGGACTCGCTACGGTCGACCGATCGGCAAAGCGCAACAGTGTGCTCAGCGCACTGATGTCTGAGCAGTTCTACAAGGCAAGGATGGCGTTTCCTGACGAAGACGTAGTCGTCGCTGGCCGGGCAACCGGAATAGGTGCGTTCCAGGCCCTTGCTGGGCTTAGCGACGTGCGGCCGTGGCCAGATGTTCGAGTAAACGGTGAGGAGCGAGCATGGGGTCGTCGTCTGGCCAAGCGCTTTGGCGCTGACTCCTTCAACGATCGCACTATGGTCGCAGCCGACGAGGGCAGACAGCTCGTCATCGACCACCACAGCGACACCATCGGACCTCATGATGAAACTGAGGGGCTTTTTACGCCAGTTACTCCAGATGATGGTCAGTTTCTTGTCATTTGGGGTTGGGCGATGGTCGAGATGCTCGAGCAATACGCCTAATTGCGCGGCCTGTCTGTGAGCTGGCTCACACTTTTCTTAATAACAAGGGTGTGATTTGATGTGGCAGTGCGAGTGCCAAATATTACAGCCGTCGTCGACCCCTTTGGACCCCGATCTTTGGTAAACGGGAACGGTCAACAGACCGCCTTGCTGGGCAAATAGGTGGACTAGCAGGGAGATTGTGAAATGCAACGCGCGTAGACGACATTTTCTGCGCGCGTTCGGTGAGTTTGAGGCGCGCGGCTGGCAGCGCTCGGTCTAGTACAAAAAACGTCTTGACATGTCGATTGCGTTACGATCAGAATGCCGAATCGTGTGTTTAACCTCCCTCCGTCACCGGCGCCCACTTTTTGTGGCCGCACTCGCTCTCTTCGTGGT
>JBBKWJ010000268.1:0-3997 GCA_037968895.1 Acidimicrobiales bacterium | reverse complement strand
CGCTGTCACAACGGAACTCCCCGACCACGATGGCATCACCGTAGGCCAGAACCGGAGCGTCAAAGTCGAAGCCGAAGTCGGTGTAGCAAGGCCAGCTCACCCCTTCAGCCGACAGATCGATGACGTTGCCCCAGTCCGACTCGGCGCAGCCGGGAGCGTCCGGTTGATCGATGTTCCACTGCTTTACCGAGATGAAGCACGATGCTGTGATCTTCGACATCGTGCAGAGTATGTTGCGCGACGGACTGGCAAAACTCCCGATGTCGCCCGGCTCCAACACCGATCCGGGGCTGTTGGTGTTCGCCGGCTGAGTCGCTGTGGTCTCGACCGATCCGGAGCTTTCAGGCTGAGTCACAGTCGTCTCCACCGACAACGTCGGTGCAGTCGCCGGCACGGTCAGCGAAGTATTGGAATTGGTTGGAGGGGGCGTAATGGGGATGGATGGCGTGGTAGTGGCGGCCGCCTCCGGCGAGTCGTTTTGGCTACAACCTGCCACAACGAACAGGCACAGCACCAAGAGTGCGGTTCGGGCAACGACCATCACCGAACAATAGCGGCCGGTCAGCTGTGAATGCTCTGACAACCGGAGCAAGCTCAGCTCTGCCCACTCCCCCACTGGCGAACATTGGCGAACCGTCGGAACTAGCGAAATTGACACCTGCTCCCTAAGACGGGCGCGATACACGCAGTTAGTGTTCGATAGTTCCGATAAAAGCCGCGATCGCCCTGAGCGTTGCATCAGGAGCGTCGAATTGAGGCAGTCCCTTTGTGCCTTCTATCCGTTGAGCTGTCCATAAGTCGTGCTGGGACGTGAATGGTGCGAGTTCGGCGAACGATGAGTAGGCATCTTCATCAAACAGCACCAATGTGGGTGCAGTGACCTTGGCATACAGAGTCTCGGTGGCGTTGCGGGTGAAGAGCTTCCCTGAAAGGAAGGCAGCCGGGGCGAAGCGGGCGTTGGGTTGATGCGCTGTCAGATAGCTGTAACTGGACAGTCCCGGGTCCACATCGCTGACAAAAGACTTGGCCAGGTAGTAATTGATCGTGGGTTGACTCGTCAGTCCGTCATAGAGCGCCTGACCAATGACCGGCATCCGGAGCACGTTACCGAGCTTTTCAGGAGGGGCGGAGTCGCCGCCACCAAAGCCTGTCGGCGAGATCAGCGTGAGCGAGGCGACGAGGTCTGGGCGAATCGTGGCTGCTCGGGCGGCAAATTCGGCTCCGAGGGATAGTGCAATCACATGAGTGGGCCGGCCGATGTCCTCGATTGCCGCCACTACACCGTCGGTCATGTGGTCGATGTCGTACTCGATCGGTTCTCGATCCGACTTGCCATAACCAGGAAGGTCGAGCGCGGTGACAGAGAAGTCGAGGGCCAGATGATCGAACAGTGGCTTCATCTCTGCCGCAGATGCAGCGGCATTGACAGAATGGACCAAGAGGATCGGGGTCGCTTCACTCGGTCCCCCGCGGTACAGCGCGACGTTGCCACCCCCTGGCGTCGTTACGAATGTGGGGTCGGCCGCCACCGGGTCAGGGAGGGGTAGATCGTGATCAACGAACTTGGCGCTGTAGCCAATGCCGGCGGCGGCGGCGATGGGTGCTGCCTTCAGGAGCTTGCCTGCAAGGACGAATGGTGCTGTGAAGAAGTTCATGACCCTCCCCTACCCCGCCCAGCCAAGTCTGAAACTGCAGACCGGATGCTAAAAAGCCTGCCCCGAGGATGTGCGGCTGTCATTGCGTTACAAACTCGACGTCGTACTCGCGGGTGATAACCACGTCAGCGACGGATCGATGTTGGGAAATGATCTCGTGCTCAGCCTCGAGCACGTCTTCGATGAATGGATCGAAGCCTTCCCGACCCCGCTTTGCCCGGTGCTCCATGGTCTCGAGCCGGTTGCGGGCGATGAACACCCGGCGATCGACATGGTCACACAAAGAGGTGTAAACGCCCTCGGCGATCACCACTTGGATTCCCTCGAGCGAGATCGTCTCCTCCTCGATCTGGTTCTCTCTATAATTGACCAACGGCTTGGTGATCGAAGGTGCACCATTCTGTGCGGCCTCCAGGTGCGAATCGAGCAGGTTGATGCGCACTTCGGTGGTTCCTACCCACGAGAGGTTGGCGCGCCGGGCGGCGTCGTTGAATCGTGGCGGCAAAACGTAGTAGTCGTCCTGCTGCAAGACCACGGCATTGACACCTCTGGCCGCCAGAGCGTCCGCCAAGGCTTGGCCAGTTTCAGACTTCCCGCTCCCCGACTCCCCTGCGACGGTGATCGTGAAGCGTCGATCACAGGACTCGATCTCGCGCAGATAATGCTCGACGATCCGCTCTGCGGCCTTTTGATGCTCTTCTCCAACGAGGATGACGTCGCCCTTCATGTCGGGCACTTTAGCTGCGTACCGCTGGATCGGCGGCGCCGGCGCGGCGCCGTTGCGCTCAGTCGGCGGCCCGTTCGAATAGTTCGACGACATTGCCCGAAGGGGTCCTCGGTCAGGATCTGACGGCCGCCTCTGCCTTCGACTAGCGCACCCCGAAACGTGACGCCTTTGCCCCGTAGCCCTGCGACAAGGCCGTCGAAGTCGCCCTAGAGTCCAGGCCAGGCCAACAACGACAAGGAGAAGCCGATCGTGCCTGAGATTGAAGAAACGGCGTTGCCGGGCCTTGGCGTTCGGCTCGAATTCATGTCCGAGGAGGGTCATCGGATTGGAGTTGTTCATCATCGGGCCGGCCGTCGAGAGCTGTTTGTCTGCACCCCCTCGAACCCCGATTCTGCAGCACTCACGGTGAGGCTTTCCGATGACGAAAGCCACGCGCTTGCGGATGCTTTGGGTGGTTCGAGTGTCGTCGAGAGCCACAACGCAGTTCAACAGATCGAAGGATTGGCCATCGACTGGCTACCGGTCAGCGCGGATACTCCGTACGCGAACCGGACGATCGGGGACGCCAAAGTACGAACTCGCACGGGAGTTTCGGTCGTTGCGGTGATCCGCGGCGACCAAGCTCACCCCGCACCCGGGCCTGAATTCCACCTCGAGGCCGGTGACGTTCTCGTCGTGATAGGGACGGGCGCCGGCATCGAGACGGTCCGAACTCTTCTGACTGCCGGATAGGCGTACCAATGGATCATGGTGTTCTCGTGCTTCTGGAGCTGGGCGCGGTCATCCTCGGCCTCGGCATCCTTGCGCGACTCGCCGGTCGGATTGCGATATCGCCCATACCGCTCTACTTGCTCGCAGGCCTAGCGTTCGGCGAAGGGGGGATCGCACCGATCGTCACGTCTGAGGAGTTCATCGAGGTTGGCGCCGAGCTTGGCGTTATCTTTCTTTTGCTGCTGCTCGGTCTTGAATATTCCGCTCGCGAACTTATCACCAGTATGCGCAAGATCGCTCCTGCCGGAATTCTGGATTTGGTACTCAACTTCGCTCCCGGTCTCGTCGCCGGCCTCTTCCTTGGTTGGGGACTGAACATTGCCCTGTTTCTCGGTGGGGTCACGTATATATCTTCGAGCGGCGTCGTGGCAAAGCTCGTCAACGACCTGGGATGGTCTGCGAACCGTGAGACGCCGGTAGTTCTATCAGTTCTCGTTTTCGAGGATCTCGTCATGGCCGTAATGCTCCCGATCCTGGCGGCCGTCGCACTCGGCGTCGGTGCGGGTCAGGCGAGTCTGAGCATCGCGATTGCGCTTGTGGTCATAGCTGCTGCTTTGGCGTTTGCTTACCGGTACGGCGATCGAATCGGGAGCCTGGTGTTTCACAGTTCGGACGAGGTCACACTGCTTTCTGTGTTCGGACTCGCGCTCGTTGTGGCGGGTTTGGCCGAGGCGGTCAGTATTTCCGCCGCCGTTGGAGCGTTTCTCGTCGGGATCGCGCTCTCCGGAGAAGCCGCGACGAAAGCCCACTCTCTCTTGATGCCGTTGCGCGATCTCTTCGCGGCCGTCTTCTTCGTCTTCTTTGGGTTGTCAACGGACCCGCGTGAGATTCCCGGCGTCCTGGC
>JBBKWJ010000267.1:0-4143 GCA_037968895.1 Acidimicrobiales bacterium | reverse complement strand
GAGCCATCGCAGCAGCGTAGAAAAATTCGGCCATGTCGTCGTCGGACTCGCTGGAGGTATCCAACTCGAGACCGTCTTCGATAATGTCCGCTGCTGCGCCCGGATCGCCGCCGGTTAATAGTGTCGCCCGCCCGGCCCGGAGTAGCACCGCCGGGTCGCTACAGGCGTCCAGCAATTCCCAGGTATTTCGTACTTCAGACATTTGGCCCGCCTCGTACAGGCGAAGAAGTGCCTGCTCGTCAGGGGATGAGTTTCGACGGCCCATGTCGTAGGAGTCGGCTGAAACAAAGTTGCACTTGAGATCAGCAGTAGACGGATCAAAGCATTGATGGTTGGATTTGCTCGATCAACTACGGTCCGCTCTGTGGGTAGCCATTAGGTGCACCATCCAGTGGGTGTCGCCGGTCCTGATCAGAGCAATCCGTTGCTGGAGCCGGTTGCCGCGAAGATCGAGAACCAGCTTGGTTGGCGTCTCCCGAATCATTTCGTATGTGCCGGAATCCCAAATTGACTTTAGGACAGCACCGGCCGGTCCCTTCGGGGTCGGCATTTGGTCTACGAAGTCGATGTGGTCGAGATCGTGATCTTCCACTCGCACCGCCAACCGGTTCACTTTCGGATCGGTGGGCATTCCCTTGGGAACGGCCCATGACCATAGGGATCCCTCCTTTTCCAGCCGGAGGTCAAAGTGGTGGTTGGTGGCGTAGTGCTCGTGGATCACGAAACGCGTTACTTCAGTATCGTCAGCCATTGTCGAAATCTAGCGATCGTCTTGCGCTTCGACGGCCTTGAGGTGACGAATATTCGTCGACCCCGAACGACCGACGACGGCGCCCCGCACTCCTCACAAGTATCGAGATTCGGAGCGAGGATTTGTACCGCTTCCGTTCACGGCCTCTCAATTTTCGAGACGTTCAGCCTCAGTGGACGTGGACCATGCTCGCGTGGAGCGGGTCGGAGTAGTGCTCGCCGAAGAACTTGGCGACGAGCTGGCCGCGGCTGGATACGCCTACTTTTTCAAACACGGTCTTGACGTGATCACGAACGGTATGAGACGAAAGGAACAACTTGGCTGCAATCTCGGCGGTGGAACAACCTTGCGCGACCGCCGCAACGATGTCGCGTTCGCGTGGGGTAAGCGAGTACGCCTCGATGATGATCGGGGCAATGTCGGCACTCTTGGCCGCCTCGATGACAATTGCAACGTTGCCAGCGCAATCTGGCTCGTTGAGCGCGGACCCATGTAAGACAAGCCAGCGGCCACAAGCATCGCGAAGTCGCAGCCGCGCCGGCAGTCGTTCGCGACCGGCCGCGAAGGCTCTCGAGCTAGAAATAAGCGCAAACAGGGGCGTCGGTACTTCCAAACGTTGGTTCCCCAGCGTGTACAGGTCTCTTGCGTCGAGCCACGTCTGGCTGGGATCATCCAGCCAAGGCCACAGCTCGCGCAGCCAATTGATCGCCTCGCGGTTGCTTGCGATGATGAGACCGTCCGGATTGACGATCAGCAGACCAGGCGCAGACGGCGGGGCCAGCCAAGGTACGGACTGGCGAACGTAACTTCGCAAGGCCTCACCGACCGGTCGGCTCACTGCCTTCATGAATGACACGTCATGAGTAGAGAACGGCGAGCATGCGTTCTCTCGGTACAGGCCAACCATGCCCCAAGTACTGTCGCCGGACCGAAATACGCCTCGGAGTTCGTCCTCGTAACCCTGCGGCCGAAGGAAATCCCGATAGCGGGGGCTGCGGCCCACCAGGTCGTCGAGGCTCTGCCTCAGTGCTGCCGCGCCCTCGCCTCGCGCCAGATCGGCGAAACGGCAAACGTCTTGTTCGTGGAACTCCAGGTGCCAAAACGTGTCGCACAAGCCGGGATCGAGCGCCTCGACTCGGCTGGGAGCGGTGCCGAGCAGTGTGAGCGGGTCGACTCCGAACCAGACGGCACCATCATGAGGAAGTGCCTGATGCATAACGTCGGACACGCCAGCCAACAGCTCGTCAGCCGTGGACGACCCTTTACACACTTCTGCGATTGACACCAGAGCACGATCCAGCGTCACACTGGTCCTCATAACGGGAAAATACTCTTACTCCGACCCGGTGTACACCCCCAGAAGAGGGAATTAGGGCACATCGTTTCCGTCTGTTCTCGGGATGGAGCCTGGAGCGATAAACGATCAGTGTGGGTGAGGTAGCCAACTCCATCAATTCTAAAAAGGAGAAACATGATGGAACTAGATATCCCCTGGAGCGAACCGCGAGAAATTGCTCCCGACACATTCCTCATTCCCAACTTCGCACCGATAGGACCCGACCTCCTGTTGCCAGTGAACTCGGTGGTCATACGGGGCGCTGAGCCGATCATTGTCGACACAGGAGCCCCAGTGCACAATGAGCCCTGGAAAGAGAAAGTATTTTCCGTTGTCGATCCAGCCGACGTTCGCTGGATTTTCCTATCCCACGACGACAGTGATCACGCTGGCGGTCTGATGGACGCGTTGGCGATGTGCCCCAACGCGACACTGATCACAAACTTCTTCAGCTTCGAACGAATGGCCTTGGAGAAGCCTGCTCTCCCACTGCATCGTATGCGCTGGATCGAGCCCGGCGGCCAATTCGACGCAGGCGATCGCACCCTGCATTTGTTTAGGCCACCGGTTTTCGACGGGCCCACAACTCGCGGAATCTACGACTCCAAGACAGCCTTCATGTGGGCGGTCGACAGCTTCGTATCCATGGTTCCCAAGACCGACGCCGTTTATGACGTTCACAGCCTCGACCGAGACTTCGTCGAAGACCAGATGCTTGCGATGCAAAGCCTGGTGTCTCCATGGCATGCCTGGCTCGACCCGGTCGCCTACCAGCGCCACGTCGATGACGTGGAGGCAATGGGCGTGCTCACCGTCGCTTCGGCACACGGTCCGGTGTTGACTGGCGATGCCATCAAACGGGCTTTCGATAGCGCCAGAAATCTCGCCGGTCATCCAATCGTCCCCGGCCCCGGGCAGGAGACACTAGAGGAGATCCTGGCCCAAGCCATGGGCACCGCGCTCGTCTAGTCAGACGGCGAGAACGCCCAAGTCCCCGCCCAGTCGACGTCTCGTTCAGTTCGGACCACGCACAGATGCACGTCCTCACCCTAGGTCAGCGGCCCCGGCCGACCCGGTCCGGCGGGACCTCGCCCTTCTGGCATGAACGAGTCATGGCCCGTCGAGTCGTCTGTACGTCACATCCCGATCGGGCTCTGGATCGGTGCGAGATCGAGATGCAGACGGCTCAAACAGCCGTGGCAGCTTGCGACTACCTGCCAATCGAACCTGCTATACCGTGCGGTCGTGGAGAGCTTGCGAGTCGAACTTCAGATCGTCGACATCAACCCCTTCGTGTCCCTGCCGGAGGCTGTACTCGCCGACATCTTCCGCCAAGGCGGTCGGAACAAGAGCCCCATCCCGGTGCGCGGATCGATCAACGGCAGGTCATACCAACAGACGCTGGTGAGATTTCGCGGCGCTTGGCGCCTGTATGTGAACATGGAAATGCTCGACGACTCGCCCAGGCGCATAGGCGAACTAGTCGAAGTCGAGGTCGCGTACGACCCAAGAGAACGGACGATCGAAACCCACCCCAAACTGGCGGCCGCGCTGCAGGAGAACGACCATGCACGCAAGGTATTCGAGAGCTTGACCCCGGCGAGGCGGAAGGAGATCATCCGTTACATCTCGAACCTGAAGACCGATAAGGCCGTCAACCGCAACGTCGACCGAGCGATTGGGTTTCTCTTAGGAGAGCAACGATTTCTAGGCCGTGACGAACCGTGAACTGCGAGCCAAGCCTCGACCGAATGGTCGACTACGCGGCCCAAGCCCACATGTGAGGACGGCGAGGCAATCGATGTGACCCGGCGGTCACGGCGACGAGTTCGGGCCACGCCACTCGACGCGTTACCGGTCGCGTAGTCCTTTGCCTGCGAGAATTCGAGGTACGACCTTGTCGATTCGACGGTTCCGTGTTTCGGCCTGCTTGGCACCGGAGATGTGAAGGTTATATTCGCGTTGCCGACCGGGGGTCAGTTCGTTGAACGCCTCGGCGAGTTCGTCGTCGTCGGCCAGTCGTTCGTGCAGCTCTGTTGCGAGCTTTTCATTGGGC
>JBBKWJ010000266.1:0-3368 GCA_037968895.1 Acidimicrobiales bacterium | reverse complement strand
CCCCTGATCTCTCTCAGCTGCGAACCAGTCAGCCCAACGACCTCACGGTCGTTGAGAACCTAAAGGTTGGTGGCATCACGGCAACGGCCGCTGAGCGAACGACCCGTCTCGACGAAATGGTCGAGTTGTTTCCTGTGCTGAAGCGGAAGTGGTCAACCTCGGCCGGTTTCCTCTCGGGCGGCGAGGCGCAGCAGCTTGCGATCGCCAGGGCACTAATGAGCAAGCCTCGAATTCTTCTTATGGACGAGCCATCGCTCGGCCTTGCTCCGATTCTTATCGACGTCGTCTTTGACCTCATCGAGACTCTTCGATCGCAAGGCGTCACGTTGCTTGTGGTCGAGCAAAACGCCCAACGTATGCTCCAAGCGTCTGATCGCAGTTACGTCTTGCGAAGCGGTGAGATGGTCGCGGAGGGTGCGTCAGCCGAACTCCTCGAGCAAACGAATCTATTCGACGCTTTTGTGAAGGGCGCCAATGACTGAGCTCCTGCAGAACCTCATCGATGGCCTTGGACGCGGGAGCATCTACGCTCTGCTCGCGTTGGGCATCGCCGTAATTTTCGGTGTCATGCACCTTGTCAACTTTGCCCATGGCGAGCTGATCACCGTCTCGGCCTACGTGGCGTTCTGGATGATCAGCGGTGGCTCAAACTGGTATCTCGTTGTGCCTGCAATCATCGGCACGGCAGTCATCACGTCGGTCCTGATCGAGATCGTCGCCTTCCGGTGGGTACGCGGCGCCCCCGATTTCACCATGCTGTTGACCTCGTTCGGAGTGCACTTCTTGGTTCAAGCCATATTCATCATGTACGTGTCGGCCAGCGTCAAGACCTACAAGCGTCCGGCGTGGATCGCCGACACGGCCAACCTTGGCGGGATCAACATAGAGATCGTCGACGTTTACACGATCGGGGCAACCATCGTGACCCTAGCGCTCACGGTTTGGCTGCTTCAGAAGACGATGTTCGGAATCTCGCTCCGAGCGGCAGCCGAAGACTTCGATGCCGCCCGACTGATGGGCATCAAGAGCGATCGCGTCATCATGGGAGCTTTTGTGCTCTCTGGCTTCCTTGCCGGTGTCGCCGCCGTGTTCTGGCTCATGCGGTCGGGTCAAGCAACACCATCGACTGGCCTTTCGCCAATGCTCAAAGGGGTTCTCGCTGCGCTCATTGGTGGTCTCGGTTCGATGACCGGAGCCGTCGTTGGCGGACTAGTACTTGGTGTGTGTGAAGTGTTGCTCCGGGCGTATCTGCCTGGCGATGTTGCGGCCCTGACCGAAGGGGTTGTCTTTGTGCTTATCGCCCTTCTCTTCATATTCAGGCCCCAAGGCATCATCACTGTTAGCCATGCGGAGCGTGTGTGATGTTCAGCAACCTCCGTAGAGATGTCATCTTTCCCACTATCGGGTCTGGAGCCCTCTTTGCCATTCTGGTAGGTGGCGGACTGCTGTATGCCAGTTTTGGTGCGGTGTCTCGTGACGACCTCGTCAACCAGCTCATCGTCAACGCGATCATGGTGGTTGGCCTTCAGATCTTTATTGGCAACACCGGAATCCTGTCGTTCGGTCACGTCGGATTCGCGGCAATTGCTGGCTACGCGTTCGCCGTTCTGGCTATCGCTCCGGCTCGCAAATCGACGGTGATTCGCAACGCCCCTTGGAATCTGAACGAGGTGCAACTCTCGCCCTTCATGTCGGGGCTAGTGGCTGTCGGCGTCACCCTCGCTGTTGCCGTCGTTGTCGGACTCGGGCTTGCAAGATCTGGTGCCAAATCAGGTGCGGTGTCGGCGACGGTAATCACGCTGGCGCTGCTCTTTGTGTCGCACGAGTTAGCCACCAACTGGACTGATCTGACCGGTGGCGATCGTGCTGGGCTCTCGTTCAGAATTGGCGTGACCCTTGTGAGCCGCTGGCCCCTGTACCTCTCACTGTTCCTGGCCATTCTGGTGGCGAGGCTCTTTGCTCAATCAAAGTCCGGGCTCAAGGCTCAAGCAGCCCGAGAAGACAATCTCGCCGCTCGGGCAATGGGGATCAACCCTTCGACCCAACAGATGGTCGCGCTCCTCATCTCGGTGGCCATCGTTGCCGTCGCCGCGTCGCTCCGTGTCTATCAAATTGGCAACATCACACCGAAGTTCTTCTTCTTTGACTACACGCTCCTGACCCTCGTAATGCTCATTGTCGGTGGCAGAAACTCAGTGACCGGAGCGCTTCTCGGCTCGGTTGTCATCACGACGGGAAGCGAGTTCACCCGCTACCTCGCAGGGCCCAGCAGCGATGTGCCAGGAATGGGATGGCTCTTCCGAGACGGTCTCAGCCAGATCTTCCTTGGTTTCGCCATGGTCGCCTTCATGATTTTCCGCTCATCCGGTCTACTCAATGACTGGGAGCTCGACCAGTGGTTGTATCGGCGCGTGCACTCGTCCAAGGAACAAGCGCCGGTGCTTCCTGAGGTACCAACCCGAAGCGAGGTCGTGGAGTTAACGGCCACCGATCTTACGGTCGACTTCGGCGGATTCAGGGCACTTGATTCGGCTGCGCTTTCCGCGTCAAGTGACGAAATAATCGGACTCATTGGTCCAAATGGCGCAGGCAAGACAACCCTCGTCAACGTCATTACCGGAATGGTTGATCCGACCGGTGGTGAGTACCACCTTGGCAACACGAAGCTTGATGGTGCACCGTCGCACATGATTGCACGGGCTGGCCTCGTTCGTACGTTCCAGAATCTGCGGTTGTTTTCCTCCCTAAGCGTGCGACAGAACGTTGAGGTGTCATGGCTCGTGGCGGAGAAACATCGAAGCGATCAGCCACGACCAAGCGTCGACGAGCTCATTCAGCAAGCAGGCCTTTGGGAGATGCGAGACCGGCGAGCGTCCGAACTTGACTACGGCAACTCGCGTCGTCTTGAACTCGCTCGGGCCGCCGCCCTGTCACCGCATTTCCTCCTTCTTGACGAGCCAACTAGCGGTATGAGCGACGCCGAATCCGATCTCATGATCGAACAGGTACGCAAAACGGCCGGGTCGGTTGGTGCGGGTGTGCTCGTTATCGACCACGATCTCAACTTTATTACCGGCATTTCTGACCGGATCTACGTTCTTGATCAAGGCCGCGTCATCGCCGAAGGAACCCCCGCTGAGGTGCAGGCCGATCCTAAGGTCCAAGCTGCCTATCTTGGGTCGAGCGCAGTCGCGGGATAAAACTAAACGATCTGCGTGGGGAATAGCCAACGTGGATCGACACCGACGTGTATTTCCCTCGAAATTGTGCAACTATCTCTGACAATCGGACGGCCGTCCGTCATTAATAGTTTGCATGGAGAATGTGATGCGGCGTATCGCAGGATTGGCTGTTGCTGGGTGTTTCGT
>JBBKWJ010000265.1:0-4202 GCA_037968895.1 Acidimicrobiales bacterium | reverse complement strand
CGACCCGAGCGACACAGACCAAGCCGACACTCATCAAGCCCGGGTGGCCACGGCGCCGGTGGGGGAGTCAGATGACACCCCCACTGACCGGCTGTCAGCTCACACCCCCTCAACGGGTGGGCAGCAAGCCCTGAGCATCCAGGACCTGTTGTCATGAAACGCCCCAGCACCAGCAATGAGGTGAGTTTCGCCCAACCCGACGGACCCGATGGACCAAAGCTCTATGTGGCCCGGGTCGAGTTGACGCTCGCCCGCGACGACGCATACCCGCTACGCAACGTGCCGCTGCGACCCGACCCGCTCGGTCAGATAGCAGACGCGTACCGGCTCATCGACCCGACACAGTCTGAGTACATCGAGTTCATCATGGACCTGGTCCCACTCACCAGGGCAGCGACTCGTCGACGTCGACGAGTGTCGATCGACAAACTGCAACGGGCAACCAGCGGCCCCTCAAAGAACCGTATTGGGGCGTTGCTTGACCCCTCTGCCGTCGACACGGCCGGATCAATGGTCGCCCAGATGATGAACCCGAACCGCGCACCAGCAGCGCGCCCCAGAAACGCTCAGCAACCCACCAGCCGCAAACCAGCCGGTATTGCACGCATGGACCAGATGCGCGAAGAACGCATGCTCGCCGAAGCCCTCGGCGACCCCGAACCGCACTTCAAGTTTCAAATGTTCATCCGGGCGCGCAGCGAGAACAAGCAACGCCCAGCAGCACTGATCCAGGCAGTGCTGGCAGCACTCGACCAATTCGATGACCACAATCAACTCAAAGTCGTCGGCCTTCGGCTGCCATTGCGGTTCCTGTCTGCAGACTCATCATGGCGCCGGAACCTGTTCGACCGGCGAATAGATCGGTGGCGGTTCAAACAACGACGCAACTGCATCGTGGCCACCAGCGAGATCATGGGACTACTCAAGCCCGCCACGCTGCACTGCGTGGCCGACAACGTCATCCGTACTGGCGGCATGGTCCCGGCTGCGCCACGAAACCTCATCCCATTCGACCTCGATGACCCTCCCCGAAACACGTTCCTGGTTGGTGCAGTGAAACGAGGCCAAAAAGAACAAGTCGTTGGCGTACCGCTCGACGACACGTTCTTCACCTACAGCCCAGGCAAAACACGATGGGGCAAAACCGAATCGAGTCTGGCTCGGTTCATTTACCTGGCCCGCGACGGCCAATGCGCAACCCTGTTCCTTGACCCCCACGACGATGCACTCAAAAAGGCGAAGCCTTATCTGGCCGGACAAGCTGACCGCATCATTGAACTGTCAACCGCCCGCCGCCACGACGGCGCCCAGATCCAAATCGGGTGGAACCCATTCGCCAAAGCAAACCTGAGCGACCTCGACGCTGTCGCAACCCAAACAGACCTCGTCGTGAACTCCATCGCTGCCGCAAACGGATGGGGCAACAGCAGAGCACCACGCACCCTCGCTATCGCGCGAAACAGTGTGCAAGCCCTTATGGAGATCTCGCGGCGCCTCCCGGCCGACACAGCACCAACAATCTTTCAGATCCCGACACTGCTCAACGACGAAGACTTCCGCCGGGCACTCATCCCGTTCCTGTCATCAACCCAACGCCGATTCTGGGAAGACGTCTACCCCAACTACTCCGACGAAGCCCAGCTCCCTCTCGCCGGGTTCATCTCCCGACTCGCCGGCGTCCCGAGAGTCGCGGCACTCCTCGGGTCATCAATCTCGAACTACCACGCCCGCACCGCCATCGACAACGGAGCAATCATCCTGGTACGCCTCGGCGGTAACACCGACATCGACCAGCTCATGGCAAGCCTGGTCGTCTATGACCTCAAAGCCGCCGTGATGTCGCGCTACGACATCGACCCCGACAAACGCCGACCCATCCACGCATGGTTCGACGAGGTCCAAGACTACGACAGCGCCATCCGCGGCCAGATCTCCGACATCCTCGAACAGACAGCAAAGTTCGGGATGCGACTCCACCTGCTCAATCAACAACCCGACTCACTCCAGAAGAAGACACTCAAGGTCGCCCTCACCAACAAATCGCACCTCTTCGCCACCTCAGTCAACGAAGAATCCTGTCGCCTACTCGCAAGGAACATGTCATCGGACCTGGCTCCTGACGTGATCTTGGAGACGCCGCGGTACAACTTCGTCAGCCAAGTCACCATCGGCGGCGAAACCACCAAACCGTTCCGGATGCGCGGCATCGGCCTCGAAGAAGCATTCGGCCCACCACCCGCCGCCACCATCACCCAACAAGTGCAAGCCGAGATCGACACCAACTCCGGGCACAAACCAATCGACCAGACCCTGGCCGAACTCGCCACGCTCGACGAACGGATCTTCGAGCACCTCACCAACACCCGCCGCCGACCAGACAACACAACACCTGCACCTACTACGCCCAGGTCCGGCCGGCCCGCCCTTCGTATCGCTGGCACCAACGAACCCGCACCAACAACCGCTGTGCGCCCCCGCCGCCGCCAACCAACCCGCATCGAACCAGCTCAGGGACCCAAACCATGACCACCACCGCGACGTCGACGATCACCGGCGAACAATTCAAACACCAAGCCCTCATCGCTCTTGGACAGCACGGCATGTTCACCCTCGACCAGCTCTGCCGCCTCATCCCCAACACCCCACCCATGGGATCGCTACGACGAACCATGCGCCGCCTCGAATCCCAAAAAATGGTTGCCTCCATCACACGAGACAGCACCCGGCGCAAAACCTGGTTCCTCACCGCCGCGGGCGTCGACGCAATGAAACCCGTACTACCCGAGCCCATGCGCATGTCCCCACTCATCGCCACCGGGCCAACCTCAGCCCACCTTGACGGCACCAACGAAGTCGGACTCGCCGCCATCAAAGCCGTCGGCGCCGACCAAGTCAGCTGGAACCACGAAGAAGCCCTACCCCTTGGATCATCGAAATGGATCCGCCCCGACGCGGTCCTCACCGCCACCGTCGTCGACGGCCCGACCCTTCGAGGCGGGCAATGGTTCGTCGAATTCGACCGCGGAACCGAAGCCATCGGCGTGCTCGCAGACAAAGTCGCCAACTACCTCACCTACCGCAGCTACAGGCCCAACACCATGGCCAAAAACAACAACACCGACCTGCACTGGAAACAACGCTTCCGCGAATGGCCAACCATCATGTTCGTCTTCGAAGGCCACCGCGCAGAACGAAGAATCGAAGACCTCGCCGCCTGGATCGAAACCGACCCACGCCTCACCGGAAGACTCAGCAAACTCCCCATCATTGCAACACCACACACTCACATCGCCCACGCCTTCACCGACCCTCGCGGTTTCGTGACCCTGCCCCACCTCGACCCCCGACCCTGGATCAACCCATGAACGTCGCTGACGACATCACGGTGCCGTGGCTAGCCGTCAACAACCACGACCACGAGCCGGTAACGGTCCCGTCGGAGCACATGCTCGCTGAAGCGCTCTGGGACCACAGCAGCCGCGACATTATCGACCTCGCATGCCCATGGTGGCTCCGGCACGACCTCACCGACCTCGCATGGGCCATCGCCCCCGGAGCAATCATCACCCTCGGTATGCCCCAACCGCTCATGCGGTTCTACCTCGCCGTCCTACTCGCCGCCAGCACGTGGGTCGCACTGCGCTGGAGCCACCTGCAGCACTCCCTCGAGCGAGCCCGACGTCAAGTAACCAGCACCGACCTACTTGCAATCGCAAACCAGATCCGAACCACAGAACCCGCCCTAGCCATCGACATAGCAGTCGCCGGCAACTGGAACCCCGCCCTCACAAAAGCACTCCGAGCCAACCTCGCATCACGAGCGCATTAAGCGCGTGACTCCGACAGCGATGCCTATCGGCGGTGACCGGGATGCCATCAGGCTTGTCGTGATCGAGAGAAGGGCATCTGGTCAAGAGACGGCCGCCAGGTCTGCGAAAGCAGACCCGGATGACATTAAAGACACCCACACCTACGATCAGCATCTTCGCACCGACCCGCCGACCCGCCACCCTGGCTACCGGGAATATGCGGTAGCGCATAAGGGCCGAAGTAGCGCACCTGCCATGCGAGCGATCGAGTGATTCCGAGCGGACGTTATGTGTGGCTTCGGCTTGGCCAGACCCTCCGGTGCGGCGAGTGATATTGCCGGTTCTGCTCGGCCTGAGACGATCGACGAGTGAGCGTTATGAGCCTTCTCGCAA